>NZ_DAORSQ010000066.1:0-14921 GCF_035443605.1 Actinotalea sp.
CCTGCGGACGGTCGAAGTCGTCCGCGACGTTGGGGACGTTGCCCAGGCTGGTGGTGAACCTGCTGTTGGGGTGGGCCCAGGGGTCGTCGGCACGCTCGGACGCCCGCTCGGCGACGACCTCGCCCTTCCAGTCGCGCCAGCCCTCGAGGTCCGCCGGGCGCTCGGGTGTCCTGCCCTCCCACCAGACCTCGTGCGTGCGCTCGTTGTGGGCGACGTTCGTGAACAGTGCGCGCGTCCCGGGGGCGACGGCGTCGAGCGCCGTCGGGTTGGTCACCTCGTTGGTGTCCTTGGCGACGCCGAACACCCCGAACTCGGGGTTGATCCCGTAGAGCAGGCCGTCGGTGGGGTCCACCCACAGCCACGCGATGTCGTCGCCGTAGAAGGAGACGTGGTAGCGGTCACCGAGGGCGTCCGGGGCGAGCGTCATCGCCAGGTTGGTCTTGCCCGAGGCGCTGGGGAACCCGCCGCACACGTGGTACGTCCGGCCCGTCTCCTTGTCGGTGATCCCCAGCAGCATGAACTGCTCGCTGAGGAACGACCCGGACGCCCAGCCGTCGTACGACGCCTGGCGCAGGCCGTGCGCGATCTTGCCGAGGAGGGCGTTGCCCCCGTACGACGAGCCGAAGTGCAGGATGGTGCGCTCGTCGGCGACCGTGACGAAGTAGCGCTTGTCGTCTGGCGTGCCCTGCCCGAGGTTGGCGAGGTCGCCCGTGACGTGGACCGCACGGACGAACGTGTCCGGGTCGGCGAGGTGCTCGATGGCGTCCACGCCGACGCGGGCCATCCGGATCATGTGCAGCACGACGGTGCGGTGGTCGGTCACCTGGACCCCGGCGCCCCACTGCTCCAGCGGCGAGCCGGGCGGGGCCATGAGGTAGGGGATGACGTACATCGTCCGGCCGGCCAGCGCGCCGCGCATGTGGCCCTCGACGACGGGCCGGATCTCGGACGTCAGCCGCCAGTTGTTGTAGACGCCCTTGTCCTGCGGCCTGCTCGTCGCGACGATCGTCCGCTCCTCGGAGCGGGCCGTGTCCTTGACGTAGCTGCGCGAGTAGTAGATCTCGTCACCCGCCGGGACGATCTCGCCGGCAGCCAGGGACTCCGCGAGGAGGCGGGCGTCGTCTGCGGCGCTGACCACCTCGATGCGCGCCGCACCCGTGTGCTCCGCCCAGTGCCGGACGTACTCCCGCACGGCGGGGTTGTGCACCCCTGCGTCGTCCAGTGCCTTGTCGATGTCGACCACGGTGCGACCTCACCTTCCGCAGAGCGCGCGGTGGGGCTCGCGGTCGGGCCACGACGCCCCTGCGAGCCCGACGGCTCGTGACGCCCATCCTGCCCGACCGTCGGGTGCGCGACAGGGACGCACGTCCCCCGCGTCGGGCCGATGCCGGTCCCAGGCCCGGCCCGGGCTGCCGAGGTCGGGACCTTTGGCGCGGACGGCGCGGGCGACCGCCGTACGCTTCAATGGTGATCGAAGCAACGATGGTTGAGGCGACGGCGGCCGACGGGTCGGTGGACCAGGCCGCAGCGGTGGCGCTCCTCCAGGCGGTCGCGGACCCGGTCCGGTGGGAGATCCTGCGCACGCTCGCCACCAGGCCCGCGTGCGTGTGCCGCCTGGCCGAGCACGTGCCGATCGCGGCGAACCTGCTGAGCTACCACCTCAAGGTGCTGCGCGAGGTGGGTCTGGTCACGTCGGCCAAGCGCGGGCGGTGGGTCGACTACGCCTTGGCCGAGGAGGCGGCGGCGCGGATGCGTGCGGCACTGCCGGACGCCCTGGTGGCCCCGGCGCGGTGCGCGTCGGGCGACCTCGTCGCTGCCGCGGCGGTGTCACCGTGAGCGTGGCGGAGCGTCTGCGCGCGCGCACGCCGACGCGACGCTGGGTGGGCCTGGGCGTGGCGGCGGTCCTGTGGGTCGTGGCGTACGAGCTCAACCGGCCGCTGTGGGACTGGCTGGTGCTCGACGTCGTCGGTCTGGACCCGGCCTCGCGGCTGGGCTCTGGGGTGCACTTCTTCCTCTACGACACGGTCAAGATCGCGCTGCTGCTGGTCGGGATCATCTTCGTCATCACGGTGCTGCGCTCGTTCATGTCCGTCGAGCGCACCCGCGCGCTGCTGGGGGGCAGGCGCGAGGGCGTGGGCAACGTCCTTGCCGCCGGGTTGGGCGTGGTGACGCCGTTCTGCTCGTGCTCGGCCGTCCCGGCGTTCATCGGGTTCGTCGCGGCCGGGGTGCCGGTGGGCGTGACGATGAGCTTCCTCATCGCCTCCCCGCTGGTCAACGAGATCGCCATCGCCCTGCTCCTCGGCCTGTTCGGCGTCGGCCCCACGCTGCTCTACGTCGGCGCGGGCCTGGTCATCGCGATCGTCGGCGGCCTGGTGCTCGGACGGGTCCACGCGGAGCGGTGGATCGAGCCCTTCGTCTTCGAGACCCGCCTGGGCGGGCAGGTCATCGACTCCACCCTCGGCCTGGGCTGGGACGACCGGATCCAGATGGGCGTCGAGGAGGTCATCTCGATCCTGCGCAAGATCTGGCCCTACCTGCTCGTCGGCATCGGCCTGGGTGCCGTCATCCACGGCTGGGCGCCCGAGGAGCTCTTCACGCGCTACGCGGGCGCCGGCAACCCGCTGGCCGTGCCGGTCGCCGTGCTCATCGGCGTGCCGCTGTACTCCAACGCAGCGGGGATCCTGCCGCTCGTCGAGGCGCTGCACGACAAGGGTCTGCCGATGGGCACCCTGCTGGCCTTCATGATGGCCGTCGTGGCCCTGTCCCTGCCGGAGATGATCCTGCTGCGGCGCGTGCTCAAGCCCCAGCTCATCGCCGTGTTCGTCGCCGTTGTCGCCACCGGCATCATCGCCGTCGGCTACCTGTTCAACGCCGTCCTCGGCTGACCCCGCCACCCCCCACCACGAAGGAGATCGACATGATCATCAAGATTCTCGGGTCCGGCTGCGCCAACTGCGTCAACCTCGAGCGCGTCACGCGCGAGGCACTCGCGGAGCTCGGCGCCGACGCGACCGTCGAGAAGGTCACCGACTTCCCGGCGATCGTCGGGTACGGCGTGATGAAGACCCCCGGGCTCGTGGTCGACGAGACGGTCGTGCTCTCCGGCCGCGTGCCGACGACCTCCCAGGTCCGCGAGATCCTCGCACCGCTGGTCGCCGCCGCGGGCTGACGCGCGCCGGTCCACGCATCCCGGAGTGGGATGCGAAGCGGCAGAAGGGCGCGGTGGACGACCTCGACGACCTCGTGCGGTGGACCACGATCCACGTCGAGGTCGAGGACTGATCGATGCGAGAGATCTGCCTGGAGCGGCTCGACACGACCCGCCCGGCGCTCGTCCTGACGGGGGACGCGCCACCGGGTGCGAAGACGAAGGTGACCGTCGCCCCGATCACCCCCACCGTCACGGGGCTGTCGAGCGAGGCCGGGTTCGGGCCCGAGAACGGTCTCGACCACGACTGCGCCGTTGCCCTCGACAACGTCATCACCGTGCCGAAGGCTCTTCTCGGACGCACCATCGGGCTTCTCACCGCCGAGCGGGAGCTCCGGCCGGCTCGGGGCGTGGTCCTGACCTTCGACCCCGAGCTGCCGCTCCACGACTGACGGCCGCACCCCGGAGGAGCCTCACGGCCCAAGGGCTAGGCGCGAGGTCGGCGGGTGACGCGCCGCGTGACCGCGCGTCGGAAGGGGGCGATCGGCAGGCTGCGGTACAGCCCGAGCTCCTGGCGCATCGACGCGGTCTCGTCGAGGAAGGCGAGGACGGCGTCGCCGGGGTTGGCGGCGAAGAGCCGGGTGAAGACGGCCGGCATCGTCGTCGGGTCGTCGCGCACCACCTCGAGCAGCAGCGCGTCCAGGGAGCGGTGCCACCGGCCGGGACCGGGCACGTCGTGCGGGTGGCCGTGGCGGGTCAGGGATCGGGCGATGGCGGCGCTGTGGCGCTGGATGCGCCCGAAACCGTACCCGGTGCTCGCCTTGACCATCCCGGCCGGGGTCCCGATCCGCACCACGGCCCCCCGGGGCCGTGGTGGGGCCGCCGCCACCAGCGGGATGGCGCCCGACTCACTGCCGACGACCCGGAAGGCGTCGATGCCGAGCTGCCTGCGCAGGTAGGCGTCGACGTGCTCGCCCAGCTCGCGGTCCCGGGACGCGGTCCGGTCGGCGGGCCAGGAGGCGAACCGGGTGTACTCGACCAGGGCGGTCCGGGCGGACGTGGGCAGCACGTACACGAAAGCCACGCCGCGGCTCTGGTCCGTGCGGAAGTCCATGAGGGTGGGCGTGGTCGGGTCGAAGGCGTCGTGGTCGGTCACGACGTGGTGACCGAGGAACCTCAGGCCCGCTCGGGGCGCGGGCAGCGCCGGGCCCGGTGCGACGCCGGTGCTGTCGAAGACCCACCGGGCGCTGACGCTCGCGAGCTGCGGGTCGCCGGGACCGGGTCGGCTGATGAGCACGCCCGGTGCCGTGGGGTGCTCATCGATGCGCACGACGGTGCCGCGCACGCGCGTGAATCCGGGGGCGCCGGTGGCGAGGCGGTCGCTGGCCCCCCGCAGCTGGGCACCGGTGAGGGTCCGGTAGCGGAACTCGTCGAGGGCGACGACCTGCTCGCCGCCGGGGCCGTCGACGCGCAGGCGGGTGGACCCCGGGGACGCCGCCGGGTCCAGGAGCCCGTCGCCGCGCGACCAGTACGCCCAGCTGCGGTCCGGGTGCAGCCCGTCGTCCACGACGAGCACGCGCCGGTCGGCCCACCCGCCGGCCACCAGGTGGGCGGCGAGGGACAGACCGCCCGCACCGCCGCCGAGGATCACGGCGTCGACCTGCCGGGGGAGGGCTGGGGTGCGGGTGGGGCTCACCGGTGGCGATCGATGGTCGGTCGGCCCGCGCCGGCATCGATGGCGGCCATCGGTGTCCTCCCGGGTGCTCGGCTCAGGCCGATGCACCGTCGGCCCCGGCGGCCAGCAGGACCGCCGCCAGGTCGACGTCGGCCTGGGTGGTCCAGCGTCCCAGAGACAGCCGCAGGGTGGCCAGGGCATCGGTCCCGGGCAGGCCCATCGCCGTGAGCACCGCCGAGGGCGTGTGGCTGCCGGAGTGGCACGCGGAGCCGGTGGACGCGGCGACGTCGGGGGTGGCGGCGAGCAGCTCGTGGCCGACGGTGCCGTCGATGTGCACGTTGAGCGTGCCGGGCAGGCGGTGCACGGGGTGACCGTGGACATGGACCCGGCCGGGCAGCAGCCCGGCCAGTCGCGCCGCGAGCCGGTCGCGCAGGTCGGCGAGGCGGGGCCCCTCGCCGTCGGCGAGCTCCGCGCGTGCGATCCGCGCGGCCGCGCCCAGCGCGACGGCGTGCGGGACGTTCTCGGTCCCGGCGCGCAGGCCGTGCTCCTGGCCGCCCCCGCCGACCAGGGGGTGCACGGCGACACCGCGGCGGACGTAGAGCGCGGCGACGCCCTTGGGTGCGTACATCTTGTGCCCCACGACCGTCAGCAGGTCGACCCCGAGGGCGTCGACGTCGACGGGGACCTTGCCCACGCTCTGCGCGGCATCGGTGTGCAGCAGGACCCCGCGCTCGCGGCAGACGGCGGCGATCTCGGTGATCGGCTGCAGGGTGCCCGTCTCGTTGTTGGCGTGCATCACCGAGACCAGCACGGTGTCCGCGGTGATCGCCGACGCGACGTCGGCGGGCTCGACCCTGCCCTCCGCGTCGACCGGCAGCACCGTGATGCGTGCGCCGTGGCGGGTGCGCAGCTCCTCGCACGCTGCCAGCACGGCGGGGTGCTCGGTGACCTGGGTGATGACGTGCGGTCGCACGCCGCGCCGCGTGGCGGCAGCCAGTGCGGCGCCGCGGACGGCCAGCGCGTCGGCCTCCGACCCGGAGCCGGTGAGCACGATCTCCTCGGGCCGGGCGCCGAGCAGCGCGGCGACCTCGGCCCGCGCGGCGGCCAGCAGCCGCGCCGGGCCGGCGGCGAAGGCATGCGTCGAGGAGGGGTTGGCGAAGTCCCCGCGCAGGGCGGGCAGCATCGCGTCGAGCACCCGCGGGTCGACCGGCGTCGTCGCGTTGTGGTCGAGGTAGACGGGCCGGGACGGCAGGTCCGGGTGGCGAGCGGTGGTCACGGGTCCTCCTGAGGCGGGCCTGCCCCGCGCCGCATCAGTGTCCCAGTATTCCGAAGAACAATGGAATAAGGTGGTCGCATGCTGGACCCGGAACGGGCCCGGCCCTGCCCGGAGGGATGCCTCGGTGAAGGTCCTGCTGATCATCAACGGCCCGGCCTACGGCTCGGACGAGACGTTCAACGCGGTGCGCCTGGCCGTGGCCCTGAGCAAGCGCGACGGCGTGGGGGTGCAGGTGTTCCTCATGGGCGACGCGGTGACGTGCGCCGTGGAGGGGCAGAAGACCCCGGACGGCTACTACACCCTGGACCGGATGCTCAAGGGCCTGGTGCGCGCGGGCGCGGAGATCGGGTGCTGCGGCACGTGCCTGGACGCCAGGGGCCTGCGCGAGGACCAGCTCGTCGGGGGCGCGCCGCGCTCGACGATGGAGGCCCTGGCGAGCTGGACCCTCGAGGCCGACAAGGTCCTGGTGTTCTAGACCGTGGGACGCGACGCGAAGCGGGCGCTGTTCGAGCAGTTCGCCCGGATCGGCAAGGCGCTGTCCAGCCCCACCCGGGTCGAGCTCATCGACCTGCTCGCCCAGGGCGAGCGCCCGGTGGACTCCCTGGCCCGCGCCACGGGTGCGCACGTCACGACGGTGTCGGCGCACCTGCAGGCGCTGCGCCAGGCGCGCCTGGTCAGCACCCGCCGCGAGGGCACGCGGATCTTCTACCGGCTGGCCGGCGCGGACGTCGCGGGTCTCTACCTGCAGGTCCAGCGACTCGCCGAGCACCATCTGCCGGACCTGCCCGCCGCGCGTGCGGCGTTCCTCGGCCCCGAGGACGTCGAGGAGATCGACCGCGACGAGCTCTGGCGCCGCGCCGAGCAGGGCACCGTCACGGTCATCGACGTGCGACCGTCCGAGGAGTACGCCGGCGGCCACCTGCCCGGGGCGATCTCGATCCCGCTGGACGAGCTCGCCGGGCGTCTCGCCGAGCTGCCCACCGGGAGCGACGTCGTCGCCTACTGCCGCGGCCCGTACTGCGTGCTCTCGTACGCCGCCGTGCGGCTGCTGCGCGATCACGGTCGCCCGGCCCGGCGACTGGCCGACGGCGTCCTGGAGTGGCGCGCCGCCGAGCTGCCCGTCGAGGGCGCCGACGTCGCCTGAGGCGCCGGCCCCGTGGCGGGTGACCCGAGTCGTCGGTGGCCCCTGGTGTGCGTACCCTCGCTCGGTGACCTCTGACGACCCTCGTGCACCGGCGCGGTCGACGCGCCCGGGAGTGACCGCCTGCAGCCTGTGCGCAGGCGAGACGCTCGCCGGGCGGGACCGGCTCGCGGGCGGTCAGCGAGCGCGCCTCGAGCGGCTCGCGGCCGACGAGGTCGCCGATGTGTGCTTCGCCGAGTGCCTGGACGAGTGCGAACGGGGCGACGTGGTCGTGGCCCGGGAGGCCGGGCACGCGACACCCGGTGCCGCATCGCTGCCCGTGTGGTTCGAGGGACTTGCCGGCGACGAGCTCACGGCGCACCTCCGGCAGTGGCTGGCCGCCGGCGGGCCGGGCCGTGCACCGCTGCCGGCCGCCCTGGTCGGTCTGGTCATCGCTCGGGACGCGCCGTCGACGGAGCCACCGAGCTAGATGCTCCTGCCCGGGCGAGGAGGCGGCCGGCGTCGGTCCGCCGAGGTCACCCCGCCGCGATGGCGACGAGCTCTGCCGCCAGGGTCGCGGCGAGCTCGTCGATCTCGGGCACCACGTCGGGATCGGCGATGACCGTGACGCCCAGCCGCCCGGCGTAGGACAGCGCGGCGAACGCCACGCCGACGTTGCTGGCCGTGACGGTGATGGGGACGATCGTCAGGATCGGCGCGCCGGCGAGGCTGAGCGGCTGGTCGGGGCCGCGCAGGTTGGTGAGGAACGAGTTCACGAGGCGTTGACGATCCACGAACCAGCGGAACACCCCCGCGCCGGCCAGGAGCCGGAAGGCCGGGCCCACGAGGACGGCCGACGCGCCGCGGGTGCTGCCCTTGCGGACCCGGGTGACCTCACCGACATGTCGCAGCCGCGCGTCGAGCGGCCCGTCGACGGGGACGCGCACGGGCATGACCCCGACCTGGTTGCCGAGCTCCGTGCTGGTCGTCGACCTCCGGGCCGCGACGGGCACCGAGACGACCAGGTCGTGGACCGACGGGGACCTCGCCTGGGCGATCCGCGCCGTCGGCTGGGACGGCGATCCTTGCCATACCTAGATCCGCTAGGGTTGAATACCTTGCAGATCGAGGTATAGGAGGGCGTCGTGCACATCGACAAGGATCTGGTCGCCGCGTCGGCCACCCCGCTGGTGCTGGGGATCCTGGCGGACGGTGAGGAGTACGGCTACGCCATCCTCAGACGCGTGACCGAGCTGTCCGGCGGTCGCATGCAGTGGACCGACGGGATGCTCTACCCGCTGCTGCACCGCCTCGAGCGGCTCGGGCAGGTCTCGTCGTCGTGGGGCGCCTCCGAGTCGGGCCGTCGGCGCAAGCACTACGCGATCACGCCTGCCGGCCGGGCGGCGCTCGCCGACCGGCAGGAGCAGTGGTCGGTCGTCGCCGATGCCCTGCGGCATGCCTGGCAGAGCACCCAGCCCTCGCCCGCACCGGTCGCGGGGTGGGCCCGGTGAGCCTGGGAGCCGAGCTCGAGGAGCAGATCGAACGATGGCGCGGCTTCGCCCAGCGGCGTCAGGCGATCTCGGTGAGCGACGTCGAGGAGCTCGAGGATCACCTGCGGTCCCAGATCTCCGACCTGCAGGCGACCGGGCTGGACGAGGGGGAGTCCTTCCTCGTCGCGATGAAGCGGCTGGGGGACCTGGACGCGGTGTCGCGTGAGTACGCCCGCGAGCACTCCGAGCGGCTGTGGAAGCAGCTCGTCCTGGTGCCGCAGGGCTCGGCCGGTGCGGGCGGCGCCGGCGGGACGAGCCCGTGGGTCGAGGTCGCGTTCGTGCTCGCGGCGGCCGTCGGCGCCGGGCTGGCGGTCAAGGCCGGGATGTGGTGGGACCGAGAAGGGCTGCAGGTCGCCGGCTCGCTGGGCCGCACCCTGAGCCTGCTCGTCGCGCCGTTCCTCGCCGCCTACCTCGGGTGGAAGCGCCGCCTGAGCCTGCGCGCGATCGTCGCTGTGCTGGTCCCGTTCCTCGTGCTCGCGATCCTGCTCAACGCCTACCCGTTCGCGCCGGGCGGGTCGACCGACATCCTCGCCGCGCTGCACGCACCGGTGGTCCTCTGGGTGCTGATCGGGGTGGTCTACGTCGGTGGACGCTGGCGGTCCGACGCCCGTCGGATGGACTTCGTGCGGTTCACGGGCGAGCTCGCCGTCTACTACGCGCTGCTGGGCATGGGTGGCGCCGTGCTGATCGGGCTGACGGCCGGGGCGCTGGGGCTGGTCGGGGTGGACTTCGAGCCCGTGCTGGAGCAGTGGATCCTGCCGTTCGCCGTCCCCGGCGCCCTGGTCGTCGCGGCCTGGCTGGTCGAGGCCAAGCAGAGCGTCGTTGAGAACATCGCCCCTGTGCTGACCAGGGTCTTCACGCCGCTGACGACCCTGATGCTGCTCGTGCTGCTCGGGGTGCTGGCCGCCGCCGGCGGGGTGGTGGACGTCGACCGTGAGGTGCTGATCCTCATGGATGCGATCCTCGTCCTTGTCCTGTGCCTGGTGCTCTACTCGATCTCGGCGCGGGATCCGCTGAGCGGGCCGGGGCTGTTCGACGGCCTCCAGCTGGTCCTGGTCCTTGCGGCCCTCGCGGTCGACATGGTCATGCTCGCAGCGATGGTGACCAGGATCGCGGAGTTCGGCTCGAGCCCGAACAAGGTGGCAGCCCTCGGCCTCAACGTCCTCCTGCTGGTCCACCTCGCCGGCACAGCCTGGCTGACCGCAGGCTTCGTGAGGGGGCGCGGCTCGTTCGCCGCGGTGGAGCGCTGGCAGACCCGCTACCTGCCGGTCTACGGCGGGTGGGCGGCGGTCGTGGTGGTGGTGTTCGGGCCGGTGTTCGGGTTCGTGTGAGCTCTGGCGCGCCGCGGTCGTCAGCCCACCGGGGGGCGCCGCGGGCTGGCCGTCGGCGGTGGGCGGGCCTACGGTTCCCTCAGGCGGGGAGCGCCCGCCCCGGGGAGGCGGACGACCATGTCGGGGAGCGGGACCAGGGACGACGCGTGGCGCCTGACGACGGCCCCGGGGTCCTCGCGGTACGAGATGTTCCGCGACGAGGACGCGGACCCGCCGGTGCTGGTCTGCCAGGTCGGCTCGACCCGCCTGGTGTACCTCCTGCGGGCGATCGAGGACCTGCACGCCTGGCTCGCCGAGCGGGGCGGGTGGGTCGAGCTGGGTGCGGCCGACGAGAAGAAGGAGCCCGCGCCCGGAACCGTCGAGGCGTGGGGGCGCTCGGCGGACAACCCGGTCGGTGGGTGGTACGGGCTGCGAGCCGGCTACCGGGGCAGGTTCGCCATGTACCTGCCGCCCCTCCTGGAGGAGCTCGGCCGCGCCGAGCTCACGCACGACCCGCGAGGCAACCGGGTCCGCGCCCTCTGAGGACCTCGCGTCGCGACCCCTCGTGCGACCCGGTGGCGGCCGCGACGTCGAGCTGCGCGCTCGTCCCGGTGACGGAAGGACGCGACCGCGCGGTCACCCGCCAGACTTGCCCCCGAGAGGGTCCGGCGGGCCGGGTGCCAGCCATGCGGCTCGCTCCCGGTGCGCGAACTCCGTGACGTCGATCGGCTCGCGGCCCAGGACGGTGCGCACGTCATCGCTCAGACCGGCGGCAAGGCCCAGTCGCGCGGTGGTGTAGATCGCGCTCGTCACCGCGACCATGGCCCAGGGCATGTGCAGCGAGCGACGGGCGTGGTACGCGTAGCGCGCGAGCGACGGACGACGGTAGGTGATCGGGCGCCCGAGCTCGGCAGCGAGGATGTCGGCGACCTCGTCGTACGTCAGCGCGCGCGGGCCGGTGATGGTCCATGCCCGGTCCGCGTGGGAAGCGGGGTCGAGCAGCGCAGCGGCGGCCACGGCGCCGACGTCGGCCGCGTCGACGAACGCGGTCGCACCGCGGCCGGCCGGCACGACGATCTCGTCGCGGTCGCGTACGTCCGCGGCGTGCGTGGTGGTCAGGTTCTGGGCGAAGAAGGAGGCACGCACGAACGTCCACCGCATCCCCGAGGCGCGCAGCCACGCCTCGACGGTGGCGTGCGGGACGACCCGGTTCCGCTCGGCGCCCTGCAGGGAGAGGAACACGACACGGCGCACACCGGCGTCACGCGCCGCGGCCAGGGCCGGCAGCAGGTCGCGCGTGACGTTGCCGAGGGCCGGGGGTCGCACGAGGAACACCGACTCCACGTCCTGGAACGTCGGCCCCCACGTGGCGGGGTCGGTGAAGTCGAACGCCACCGACGGCGTCCCCGGGTGCTGCTGAGGGCGTGGGCGGGCCCGGCCGGCGAGGCGGACCTGCGCGCCGGCCGCGGTCAGGGCGGCCGCCACGACCGTGCCCACCGTGCCGCTCGCACCTGTCACCAGGATCCGTGCCACCTCGCTCCTCCCTCAGGGTCTGTGTATCGTACACACATGACGACGGCGCGATCCGATGACCTGGTGGCGCTGGATCGGGCGCTGCTGGGGCTGCGACGCTTCCTGGAGTCCCCGGCCGTCCTGGACGATCAGGGCCGCCGGATCGAGCTGTCGACCTTGCTGGTCCTGGACGCGGTCGGCGAGGGGGCAGCGAGCGTCGGCGACATCGCCGACCGCCTCGACGTGGCGCGCTCGACCGCGAGCCGGCTGGTCGTGCGGGCCGAGCGGGTCGGCATGGTGGCGCGGTCGGCGTCGCCCCAGGACGCGCGGGCCGTCCTGGTCGGGCCGACCGATGCGGGCCGCGCGCTCGGGCGCCGGGCGCGCGAGTTCCGCCTCGAACGGCTCGTCGCCCTGACGGGCGGCTGGGACGCGGCCGACGTCACCGCGCTGGCCGGCGCCCTGCGGCGGTTCGCCGAGTGCGCCGCGTCAGAGCAGGGTCGACGCCCTGGCCCGGCGGGGTGAGACCGGGGCGCAGGGTCGACGCCCGGGTTCCCGCGCCGTCGCCGGACGTCGTCGGGCGGCCGTAGCATCGGCATATGACGATGCAAGCGAGGGTTGCTGATCCTGTGGTGGACGCGTCGGCGTCGTTGTCGGTCGCGGCCTGCCTCTTCCACGGCTTCAGCGACCCGTCCCGGCTGGCGATCCTGCGGCACCTGGCGCTGGGGGAGCACCGCGTCGTCGATCTGACCCGTCACCTGGGGCTGGCCCAGTCGACCGTCTCCCAGCACCTGGCGTGCCTGCGTGACTGCGGCCTGGTGGAGTCCCGGCCGCAGGGGCGAGCCTCGGTGTTCGGCCTGACGCAGCCGGCGGCCATGGTCGAGCTGCTCGCGGCGGCGGAGCGGCTGCTCGCGCTGACCGGGGACGCCGTGGCCCTGTGCCCGGTGTACGGGATCGCGGTCGCGCCGGGCACGGCTCCCGCGGAGCGTGCGGAGGTGGCTCGGTGAGCGCCGTGGCTCTGGAGGCGGCGGAGGTCGAGCGGCTGACGCGGCGCGGGCTGCGTCTGGCGCAGCTCACCGTCACCTACAACGTGGTCGAGGGCGTCGTCGCGGTGACGGCGGGACTCATGGCGGGCCTGGTGTCGGTGGTCGGCTTCGGGTTCGACTCCGCCATCGAGTCCGTCGCGGCCGTGCTGGTCGGCCTGCGCCTGGCGGCTCGGCTCCGGCACGGTGAGGCCGACGAGCGCAAGGAGCGCCTGGCACTCCAGGGTGTCGCGGTGACGTTCTTCGTCCTCGCGGCCTATGTGACGTTCGAGGGGATCCGCCGCCTGGTCGAGGGCGAGGTGCCCCAGAGTTCGACGCTGAGCATCGTCGTGCTGGTCGCGTCGTTGATCGTCATGCCGGCCCTCGCCGCGGCGAAGCGGCGCGTCGGGCTGCGCCTGGGGGACAACCTCATCCTCGCCGATGCGGCGCAGACCCGGGTCTGCGTGATCCTCAGCGTCTCCACCCTGGTCGGCCTGATCGCCTACGCGGTGACCGGGGCGACCTGGATCGATCCCGTGGCGGGCTTCGTCATCGCCGCGTTCGCGATCCACGAGGGCAGGGAGGCCTGGGAGGGCGAGCTCGTCGAGGACGACGGTGACGACGACGACGGTGACGACGACGACGGTGACGACGACGACCGGTGAACCGGAGGGTGCGGTCGTCGGCGACCTGCTCGCCGCCCCCGTGATCCCGACCCCGCCGTCCGGGTCGCGGTGAGCCCGAGGGTGTGAGTGCTGTCGCCCTCCGCACCGGCGGGCGACGCGACGCGCGCCATCAACGTCCGGACCGAGGGCGGCGCGTCACCCGTCGTTCGACCGCCCAGCACCGGGAGCGGATCGGGCCGCCCGTGAGCGACACGCCGGTGCGGAGCGCCGGCTCGTGCGGGGCGCGGGACCTTCGGCCCAGATGTCGATCTTGGAGGGGCCTAGAAATGGCAGATCTAGTAGCACGGACCCCGAAGAGCCCTAGATGTGGTGGTTCGTGGTCGGTTCTGCCGTCCGGTCCTTCCTCGATCCTCAGGAGTTGTCGTGCCGTCTTCCGCTGTGCCCGCGTCTGCTGTGCCGCCCGCCGTCGTGCCCGTCGGGGTCATCGCGCGGGACGGGGCCACCCACCGGTTCGACCTCGCGCGGATCGAGTCGGCGATCGAGCGCGCGGGTCGGGCCACCGGGGAGCTGGGGCGGGTCGAGGTCGACGCCCTCACCGCGCGGGTCGTCGGGGTGCTGGCAGTCGAGGGTGCCGGGTACCCGCACGTCGAGCACGTCCAGGACCTCGTCGAGGCGGCGCTCCTGGCCGACCGTCGCACGGCCACGGCCCGGGCCTACATCGCCTACCGCGAGCAGCACGCGCGGCTGCGGGCCGATGCGCGCACGGTGGTGGAGG
The DNA here is from genome assembly GCF_035443605.1 of Actinotalea sp. Classification (NCBI taxonomy): domain Bacteria; kingdom Bacillati; phylum Actinomycetota; class Actinomycetes; order Micrococcales; family Cellulomonadaceae; genus Actinotalea; species Actinotalea sp. Next base: position 14,012 of record NZ_DAORSQ010000066.1, read on the forward strand.
TGGAGAGCTCGATCAACGAGTACCTCGACCGCTCGGACTGGCGGGTCAACGCGAACGCGAACCAGGGGTACTCGCTCGGCGGGCTGATCCTCAACACCGCGGGCAAGGTGACGGCCAACTACTGGCTCTCGCACGTCTACCCGCCCGAGGTCGGCCGGGCACACCGCGACGGCGACCTGCACATCCACGACCTGGACATGCTTGCGGGGTACTGCGCCGGATGGTCGCTGCGCACGCTGCTGACCGAGGGGCTCAACGGGGTGCCGGGCACGGTCGAGGCGTCCCCACCGAAGCACTTCTCCTCGGCGGTCGGGCAGATCGTCAACTTCCTGGGCACGATGCAGAACGAGTGGGCCGGGGCCCAGGCGTTCAGCTCGTTCGACACGTACATGGCGCCGTTCGTGCGCCTGGACGCGCTGAGCTACGACCAGGTGCGCCAGGGGGTCCAGGAGCTGGTCTACAACCTCAACGTCCCGTCCCGGTGGGGAACCCAGACGCCCTTCACCAACCTGACCTTCGACTGGGTCTGCCCCGCGGACCTGCGCGAGCAGGTCCCGGTGGTCGCCGGCGTCGAGCAGCGGTTCACCTACGGCGACCTGCAGGTCGAGATGGACCTCATCAACCGCGCCTACATCGACGTCATGACCGCAGGCGACGCCTCGGGCCGGGTGTTCACCTTCCCGATCCCGACGTACAACGTCACCGCGGACTTCGACTGGGAGTCGGACAACGCCGAGCGCCTGTTCGAGATGACCGCCAGGTACGGCCTGCCGTACTTCCAGAACTTCCTCAACTCCGAGCTCGAGCCGAACCAGATCCGCTCGATGTGCTGCCGGCTGCAGCTGGACCTGCGCGAGCTGCTCAAGCGGGGCAACGGGCTGTTCGGCTCGGCCGAGCAGACCGGCTCGCT
>NZ_DAORSQ010000067.1:0-14622 GCF_035443605.1 Actinotalea sp.
CCAGCCAGTCCTCGGCACACGCCCCGGACACGCGATTGTTCAGCAGTCTCCTAGGCCCATGGTCCGTGGGACCTCCGTCGCAGGACCAAGGTCCCACGTGGTGAGACGCGCGACGACCGGCGGGCGGTCGCTGGGGATCCCTCGGGCGGACGGGCCGGCTGCCGCACGGTCGACGGGCCGCACGGTGCCGGCGCAGCGTCCGGCTGGCTCAGCGTCCGGCGAGCTCCGCTGCCCTGACGTACTCGCGCTGCGCCGCCTCGAGCGTCAGCGCCCAGTCGTGCGTCGGCCGGTCCGCCCTGGCCCTGGCCTGCAGGCGTGCCAGCAGCGCCGGTTCGCGCGACAGTCGCACGAGGGCCCGCACCATCGCGGCGTCGTCGTCCACGAGCAGGCCGTCCACGCCGTCGGTGACGAACTCGGCGATCCCGGTCGCCCGGTGCGCGACCACCACGAGCCCCGCGGCACGCGCCTCGAGCGCGGCGATCCCGAAGGCCTCCAGGACGGCCGGCGCCACGAAGACCTGCGCCTGGGTGTAGGCGGCCCGCACCCCGGCGCGCTCCAGCCGACCCCGCAGCCGCACCACGTCGGTCAGACCCGCACGCGCCACGCGGCGCTCCATCGACGCCCGCGCGGGCCCGTCCCCGATGACGTCAAGGGTCAGCGATCCCGGACCGAGCTGCGCCACGGCGTCGGCCACCACCCCGATGAGCGCCGGGCCCCGCTTGCGCGGCGCGAGCCGCATGGTCGCGACGCAGCGCAGCGGCCCGGCCGGCGACGGCGCGGTGGCGTCCGGCGCCCAGCGCGCCAGGTCCATCCCGTTGGGCACCACGCCGACCGGCGCGTCGAACACCTCGCCGACCCGCTGGGCCGCCGCACCGCTCACCGCCGAGAGCGCCATCGGGGCGCTCGCCCAGCGTGAGCGCCGCACTGCCGCCCGCAGGGCCGGGACCGTCCCGTCGAGCATGCAGTGCCACGTCACGACCACGGGCACGCCGGCGTCCACCGCCACCCTCGCCCCGTCGAAGGCGAACGGCGAGAGCACCCCGGCGTGCACGTGCACGACGTCGGGTCGCAGCTCGCGCAGCAGCGCGCGCACCCGGGGCGGCGCAGCCGGGTTGACGGGCAGCCCGAACGGGATGCGGGCCCCGAGGCGGTGCACCCGCACGCCGTCGTCGTCCTGCACCAGCCCGCCGCGCTCGCCCGCGGGGCCGGGCGTCGCCGTCAGCACGTGCACCTCGTGCCCCTGCGCGACCTGCGCGCGTGCCAGGTCCCTGACCTGGGTCTCGATGCCACCCGTCCGTGGCGGGTAGCAGTCCGAGACGTGGACGATGAGCACGCCGTCACAGTAGTGCCGCGGCGCGGTGATCACCCCGGGGAGGCTGCCGCAACCCTGGGCGTGCGGCGCGGGAGCCGTCGACACCTTCAGCCGCGGCCGGGAGGTGCCGATGGTTCAGGAGACGGCGGACGGAGGACCCCGGTGAATCACGCGCGCGCTGGCGCGGTGCACACGGCCTTCGGCGCGCTCGCGACCGCCCTGTGCGTGCTCTACGCGACGACGGTCGGTCCGGCGCACAACCTCGCCGTCCTCCTCGCCAGCCTCGTCCCGGCCGTCGTGGTCGTCGGGATGCTCGTGCGCGACCCGGGATCGGGCGTCGCCTGGTGGGCCGTCCTGGGCGGGTTGACCGCGCTCACCGTCGTCAACACGGGAGCCCTGGTCGCCGAGGGCATCCGTGGGCTGCCCAGCTGGGACTCGCCCGCAGCACTCGCCTTCCAGTCGATCGGCTACCTCGGGCTCCTCGTCGGCTGCGCCCTCGTGACGCTCCCCCGGTCGCGTCGGCTCGGCCATGGCGCGATCGACGCCGCGATCATCGGGATCGGCACGGCCTCTGCGGTGTGGGCGGGGCTGCTCGGACCCGGCATGCGCGCCCACGGCGCCAGCGTGACCAGCCAGCTCCTCGTGCTGATCACCGTCGTGCTCATCAGTGCGATCGTCGGCACCGTCGTGCGCGCCGCCGCGCTCACCCGCGACGCCAGGGAGCCCGTGGCCTACCTGCTCCTCGCCACGGTCGCGACCTGGGTCGGCACCGTCGCCGGCGGGCTCACCGCGGACCCAGAGACCGGCGCCGAGGCTCCGTGGATCCGCTACTGCTGGATCGTCGGCTACCTGGCGCTGGCCGCCGCCCTCGCCCACCCGGCGTTCGGCCGGATCGCCCTCGCCCGAGCAACGGACCCCGGGCGGTTGACCGGGCGACGCCTCGTCCTGCTCGGCCTCGCGCTGACGATCAACCCCCTCATCGCGGCCGCGACGCTCCTCGTGGGCCGTCGGTCCGACGCGATCCTGCTCTCCATCGGCACGCTGGCGCTCGTCCCGCTCGTGCTCGCCCGCATCGACGGGCTCGCGCGCCTGCACGCCGAGGCCCTGGCCCGGCTCACCCGGCTGGCCACCCTCGACGAGCTGACCGGGCTGCCCCATCGCCGGGGCGTGACCCAGCGGCTCGAGGCAGCGGTCGGCCGGTTGCGGACGGGCGACTCCCCCGGCCTCGTGGTGATCTTCCTGGACCTCGACGGCTTCAAGGAGATCAACGACAGCCACGGGCACCACACCGGCGACCAGCTGCTCGTGGCGGTCTCGCACCGCCTGCGGCGCTCCGTGCGTGCGGCCGACGTCGTCGGCCGTTTCGGCGGGGACGAGTTCGTCATCCTGCTCGAGGGGGACCCTGCCGTCGTGCAGGACGCCGTCGTGGCCACCGTCGGCCAGGTGCTGGCGGAGCCCGTCCACCTGGCGGACCTCGTGACCCGCGTGACGGCCAGCGTGGGCGCGGCGAGCGCCCTGCCGGGCGACCACATCACCGCCGAGGAGCTGCTTCGCGCGGCCGACGCCGCGATGTACCGGCGCAAGCGCGAGCGCGAGGCAGAGCGGGAGCCCTCGGCGCTCCCGTGAGCCGCACTCGGCCGTGCCGTCGCCCGACGGCCGACCGGAGCTACCCGACGAGCGGGTGGCTCACTCCCATTCGATGGTGCCCGGCGGCTTGCTCGTGACGTCGAGGGTGACCCGGTTGACCTCCGGCACCTCGTTGGTGATCCGCGTGGAGATCGTGGCCAGGACGTCGTACGGCACGCGCGACCAGTCGGCCGTCATCGCGTCCTCCGAGCTCACCGGACGCAGCACCACGGGGTGGCCGTAGGTGCGCCCGTCGCCCTGCACGCCCACCGAGCGCACGTCCGCGAGCAGCACCACGGGGCACTGCCAGATCTGCCGGTCCAGCCCGGCGCGGCTCAGCTCGGCGCGGGCGATGGCGTCCGCCGCGCGCAGGATCTCCAGGCGCTCGGCCGTGACCTCGCCGATGATCCGGATGCCCAGGCCGGGCCCGGGGAACGGCTGGCGCCAGACGATGGCGTCGGGCAGCCCGAGCTCGAGGCCGACGGCCCGCACCTCGTCCTTGAACAGGTCGCGCAGCGGCTCGACGAGCTCGAACTGCAGGTCGTCCGGCAGCCCGCCGACGTTGTGGTGGCTCTTGATGTTCGCGGCGCCCTCGCCGCCGCCCGACTCGACGACGTCGGGGTACAGCGTCCCCTGGACGAGGAAGCGCACCTCGCGCCCGTCCGTGCCGCCGGCGACGACCTCGCGCGCCGCCGCCTCGAAGGAGCGGATGAACTCGCGACCGATGATCTTGCGCTTGGTCTCCGGGTCCGTCATCCCGGCGAGCGCGACGAGGAACTGCTCGCGCGCGTCGACGACCATGAGGCGCACCCCGGTCGCGGCGACGAAGTCCTTCTCGACCTGCTCGGCCTCGCCGGACCTCAGCAGCCCGTGGTCGACGAAGACGCAGGTCAGCTGGTCCCCCACGGCCCTCTGCACCAGGGCCGCGGCGACCGCCGAGTCCACGCCGCCGGAGAGCCCGCAGATCACCTGGGCGTCCCCGACCTGCGCGCGGACCCGCGCGACCTGGTCGACGACGACGTTCCCTGCCGTCCACGTGGGCGAGAGCCCGGCCCCGCGGTAGAGGAAGTTCTCCAGCGCGTGCTGGCCGAGCGGCGAGTGCTTCACCTCGGGGTGCCACTGCATGCCGTAGAGCCGGCGCGCGCGGTCCTCGAAGGCGGCGACGGGCGATCCCGTGGACGTCGCGAGGACGGTGAAGCCCGCTGGTGCGGCGTGCACGGCGTCGCCGTGGCTCATCCACACGGACTGCTCGGTGGGCGAGCCGGTGAGCAGCTGCCCCGCGTTCGCGACCGCGACGTGCGTGCCGCCGTACTCGCGCGCACCGGTCTGCGCGACCGTCCCACCCAGCGCCCGGGCCATCGCCTGGAAGCCGTAGCAGATGCCGAGCACCGGCACCCCGGCGTCGAACAGCGCTGCGTCCACCGCGGGGGCGCCGTCGGCGTAGACGCTCGACGGCCCGCCGGACAGGATGACCGCCGACGGCCGCTTCGCGAGGATGCGCTCCACCGACCAGGTGTGCGGCACCACCTCGGAGTAGACGTGCGCCTCGCGCACCCGGCGGGCGATGAGCTGCGCGTACTGCGCCCCGAAGTCGATGACGAGAACGGGGCCGTCGCCGGTCTGCGGCTGGGTGGCGGTCACGCGGCGAGTCTAGAGCGGCGGCCCGACGGCGGGCGCTGCCGTCCCGCGACCCGGTCGGCCCGACGCGATCTGCGCGTCGCCCGCGGCGTGCACGCGGCGCTCGACGACGAACGACAGCACCGGGACCACCCCGGCGAGCACCATCGCGACGAGCCGGCCGAGGCCCCAGCGCATCGTCGACCACACGTCGACGACGGTGACGAGGTAGACGACGTAGATCCACCCGTGCGCGAAGGGGATCCACTCGATCCAGCGCAGCACGGACTCGTCGGGCCGCAGCCCGTACTTGATGCCCATCTCCAGGGTCAGGACGAGCAGCATCACGCCGGTCACCCACGCCATCACGCGGTACCGCCTCAGCGCACCCTGCGCCCTGGGCGCCCACTGCCTGCCTGCCACCGTGACCTCCACCGTCGTCGTCGGGCACCATCCTGCCCTGGCCCGGACCGCGGAATTCACGTCGCCGGTCCGGCCGGGACGGACGTACCGTGGTCGATCGTGCGCCCCATGCCCTACCGCGACCCCGGCACCCCGCCGCTGACGTCCGCGACCGCCTACCTGTGGTGGGTGGCGCGCGGCCAGCTCGGGCTGTCGCTGTCCGCCGCGGCCTGGGGGACCCTGGCCTTCGTCGCCTCGGCGGTGATGCCGTACCTCCTCGGCCACGTCGTCGACACCGGGCTGGACCAGGGGCTGTCCCGCCCGCTGTGGACCGGCTGCCTGCTGCTGCTCGGTGCGGGTTCCGTCGGCGTGCTCGCCAACGTCGTGGAGCACCGGCGCAGCGTCGAGAGCTGGATCCGCGCGGCCTTCCGGTCCTCACAGCTGCTGGGTCACCACGTCACGCGCACCGGCGACGCCGTCACGGCAGAGCTGCCGACCGGCGAGGTCGTCTCCACCGTCGCGTCCGACTCGCTGCGCGTCGGCGAGGTGTTCTGGATCGTGCCGCGGTTCGTCGGGGCCGTCATCGCCTACGCCGTGGTCGCCGGGCTCCTGCTGGCGTGGTCGGTCACGCTCGGGGTGGCCGTGCTCGTGGGCCTGCCCGCCGTCGCGGGGGTGCTCGCGCTCGTGGTGCGGCCGCTGGCCCGGCGCCAGGACGTCCAGCGCGCGGCCTCGGGGCGCCTGACGACGCTCGGGGCGGACACGGTCTCCGGGCTGCGGATCCTGCGCGGGATCGGCGGCGAGGAGGCGTTCGCTGCGCGCTACCGCGAGCAGTCGCAGCGCGTGCGGGCCGCCGGGGTCGACGTGGCGCGCACCCAGTCCGTGCTCGACGCGCTCAAGGTGCTGCTGCCGGGCCTCTTCCTCGCCGGCGTGGTCTGGTTCGGGGCGCACCTCGCGCTGGCCGGGGAGATCACCGGCGGCCAGCTCGTGACGTTCTACGGCTATGCGGCCTTCCTCACGGGCCCGCTCGACGTGGCCACCGAGGCCGTGCAGATCCTCACGCGCGCCGTGGTCGGCGTGCGTCGGATGATCGCGGTCCTCGCCGTGCCCGTCACGGGGGCGGACACCCGCGAGGCACCGCTCGAGCGCGGCCCGGCGATGGGCGACGCCGCGCCGGCGGACGTCGCTCCGATGGCGACCGTCGGCGATCTCACCGACGACGCGAGCGGCCTCGTGGTCCGCGCCGGGCGCGTGACGGCCCTGGTCAGCGCCGACCCGGACGACTCCGCCGCGCTGGCCCTGCGGCTGGGGCTCCTCGGCGCCCACCCGGACGGCCAGGCCGCCGGTGTGCGCCTCGGCGGCGTGGCCCTCAGCGACCTCGGGCTGGCGCAGGTGCGCCAGCGCGTGGTGGTGGCCGAGTCCACGCCGCACCTGTTCACCGGGTCGCTGCGGACAGAGCTCGACGTCCGCGGCACCACCGACGACGCCGTGCTGCTCGCGGCGCTGCACGCCGCGGACGCGGCCGACGTCCTGGAGTCGGTGCCCGACGGGCTGGACGGCGAGGTGGCCGAGAAGGGCCGCTCCCTGTCGGGCGGCCAGCGCCAGCGCCTCGCCCTGGCCCGCGCGCTGCTCACCGACCCGGAGGTGCTCGTGCTCGTCGAGCCCACGAGCGCCGTCGACGCGCACACCGAGGCGCGGATCGCCGGCCGCCTCGCCCAGTCGCGCGCCGGACGCACCACCGTGGTGGTCACGGCCAGCCCGCTCGTGCTCGACGTGGTCGACGAGGTCGCCCTGGTGGCCGACGGCGTCGTCGTCGCGCGCGGGACGCACCGCGGGCTGCTCGACGGCGACGACGAGACGGCCCGCCGCTACCGGTCCGTGGTGTCCCGGGCCGCGGCGGACGACGAGGACGCCGCGACCGCCACGACGACCACCCCGACCACCCCGACCAGGACGGAGGAACCCCGTGCAGCTGCCCATCGCTGACCCCACGATGCTGCGCCGGCACACGACCGGCCTGCTCCGGCGCCACCAGGGCGCCCTCGGCCTGGTGCTGGCGCTGCACGCGCTGGCCGCCGTCGCCGGGCTGGCGGGCCCGTGGCTGCTGGGCCGGATCGTCGACGCCGTCGCCCAGGGCACCGACGGCTCGTTCGTCGACCGCGCGGCGCTGGGCCTCGTCGGGGCCGTCCTGGCCCAGACGGTGCTCATCCGGTACGCCCAGCGCGCCTCCCGCATGCTCGGCGAGACCGTCTTCGCCGACCTGCGCGAGGACTTCATCACCACCGTCACGCGTCTGCCGCTGTCGGTCGTGGAGCGGGCGGGGACGGGCGACCTCGTCGGGCGCACCACCAACGACATCGACCGCGCGCAGCACTCCGTGCGGTTCGGCGTGCCGCAGATCCTCGTCACGTCGGCGACCACCGTGCTCACCCTCGTCGCGGCCTTCGCGGTGGACTGGCGCGTCGCGGGCGCGATCCTCGTCGGGGTGCCGTTGCTGGTGGCGACCACGCGGTGGTACCTGCGTCGCGCAGCCCCCGCGTACCTGCGCGAGTCCGCCTCGTACGCGACCCTCAACGGCTCGATCACCGAGTCCGTCGAGGGGGCGCGGACCATCGACGCCCTGGGCCTCGGCGCGCGGCGTCGGGCACGCGTGGACGCCGACCTGCGCGAGGCCTTCGCCGCCGAGGAGCGCACGCTCGCGCTCCGGACCGTGCTGTTCCCCGGGGTGGACTTCTCGTTCGTCCTGCCGATCGTCGGCGTGGTCGCCTGGGGCGCCTACCTCATCTCCGTCGGCGCCTCCACGGTGGGTGCCGTCACCACGCTGGCCGTCTACGCCCTGCAGCTGGCCCGCCCCGTCGGAGAGCTCATCTACTGGCTCGACGAGATCCAGGTCGGGGCGACCTCGATCGCGCGGATCATCGGGGTGGGCTCCGTCGAGCCGGACCGCCACGCGTCGGGCGCGGAGCCGGACGGCGAGCACGTCGTCGCGACCGGGCTGCGCTACGCGTACCGCGAGGGCCACGACGTGCTGCACGGGATCGGGCTGGACCTGCGGCAGGGCGAGCGGCTGGCCGTCGTCGGCCCGTCGGGGGCCGGGAAGTCGACGCTCGGCCGGATGCTCGCCGGCGTGCACCCGCCCGCCGGCGGCACCGTCACCGTGGGCGGCGTGCCCCTGGTGGACCTCCCGCTCGAGGACCTGCGCGGCCACGTCGCGCTCGTCACGCAGGAGCACCACGTCTTCGTCGGGACCGTCGCGGAGAACCTGCGCCTGGCCAAGGCGTCGGCGAGCGACGAGGAGCTCGCCCGTGCGCTGGGGGCCGTCGACGCTCAGGAGTGGGTGGCCGCCCTCGCCGACGGGCTGGCCACCGAGGTGGGCTCGGGCGGCGCGGCGCTCACCCCCGCCCAGGCCCAGCAGATCGCCCTGGCTCGGCTGGTGCTGCTCGACCCGCACACGCTGGTGCTCGACGAGGCGACCTCGCTGCTCGACCCGCGGGCCGCCCGGCACCTCGAGCGCTCGCTGTCCGCGGTGCTCGAGGGCCGCACGGTCGTGGCGATCGCGCACCGGTTGCACACCGCGCACGACGCCGACCGCGTCGCCGTGGTCGACGGCGGCCGGATCACGGAGATCGGCCCCCATGCCGAGCTGGTGGCAGCCGAGGGCGAGTACGCCGCGCTGTGGCACTCCTGGCAGCGCGACTGACCCCCTGTACGCCTCCGCCGCCGCTGCGGTCGCCCCGCGGTCGCTGCGGTCGCCGTCGCGGCGGTCGCTGCGGTCGCCGTCGCCGCGGTCGTCGTAGCGGCGCAAGGTGCCGGTGCGACGCGTGGTGCCGGGCGAGCGCCTCACCGGCACCTCCCGCACCACGTGCCGCTACGACGCTCGCGGGCCGTCAGCGGGCCTTGACCGACGCCAGGTTCGACGTCGCCGTGAGCCCGGTCGCGTCGGACGCCACGAGCCGGTAACGGTACGTGGTGCCCGACCGCACCGCGGTGTCACGCCACGTCGTGGCGGTCGGGGTCAGCGTGGCCACCGTGGCGAACCGCGTGCAGGTGGATCCCGAGCACCGCTGCACCGCGAGCGCCGTGGTGCTCGTCGACGCGGGAGCCGTCCAGCGCAGGTTGACCGTCCGGCGCACCGTCGAGGCCGCACGCAGGTCGGTGGGTGCCACGAGCGGCGGCGCCACGACCGTGATCGTCGTCCGGATGTAGCCCGAGTGCCCGCGCTCGTCGCTGACGGTCAGGGTCGCGAGGTAGGTGCCCGGTGCGGTGTACACGTGGCTCGTAGTCGGGCCGGAGCCCGTCGTGCCATCGCCGAACGCCCACGCGTACCGGGCTGCCGAGCCGAACTCGATGACGTACGAGCCGGCGCTGTCGAAGGCGACCGTCAGCGGCGAGGAGCCGGAGGTCGGCGTCGCGGTGAGCACCGCGAGCGGTGTGCCGGACATCCCGCCCCAGGACAGCACCGCGGTGTCGGACCACGCCGAGGCGCCGGCGGCGTTGATCGCCCGTACCCGGTACCCGTACTCGGCCGGCGCGGGCTGGCTCTGGTCCGCCCAGAGGTTGAACCCCGCCGGCGTGGTGACGAACGGCGCGAACACGCAGCCGGTCGCGGTCGGGGTGCAGCGCTCGATCTCGAAGCCGGTCTCGTCCGAGGAGTTGTCCGCCCAGGCGAGCGCGATGATCCCGCTGCCGAGCGATGCGGCCATCCCGGACGGCGCCACGGGGACGGTGCCGGCGGCCCGGGCGGGGCCGGCGACGGCGAGGCCAACGACGGCCAGCGTCAGGGCGAGGAGGGCGGACGTGCGCCGCGGGGAACCGGCCCGGCGCTGGACCTGCGGGTGCCTGCTGATGATCGACATGACGCGAGGGTAGGACCGGCACTCGACCCGACGGAAGGGTGTGAGTGACGATTCAACGATGAGAGTCCTCTCATGCGTCGACAGCGGGGTCGTGCCTCACACGACGAGGTCGGTCGGCGCCCCGAGGTAGATGACGCCCGGCGCGTCGACCGCGAGCTCGCGCAGCCCGATCCGTGCGTAGAACGCCCGGGCACCGGTGTTGGTGGGCGAGACCCCCAGGTGCACCGCCGGCACGCCGCGCTCCCGCAGCGCGGTGAGGAAGGTGCGCACCAGCACCCGGCCCACCCCCTGCCCCTGCGCCTGCGGCAGCAGGTCGATGTGCAGGTGGGCCGGGTGGTCGGCCAGACCGGGGTGGACCAGGTCCTCCGGGTGGTGCAGCAGGCCGACCCACTGCTCCTCGCGCGTCGTGGCGGGCTCGACGAGCGGGTAGCGGTGGGCCACCGCCGGGAGCCAGCGGACTGCGTGCGCGGCTGCCCAGCGTGCGGTGTCGGCCGTCCCCAGCACGTAGCCGACGGCCCGGCTCCCGTCGTCCACGACGAAGCACAGCTCCGGCTCGAGCGCGAGGTAGGGACCGGCGAAGACGTCACCGGGCAGGTCGTCGGTGGAGAGCTGGCCGCGGGCGTCACCCCCGTCGTCGGCGGTCCGCACGCAGACGTCGTAGACGGCGTCGCGGTCCGCAGGCCGGAAGGGTCGCACGACGAGATCGCTGGGTGCCACGACCGCATCGTGCCACCGCGGACGGGCCCGGCGCGGGGGTGGCGCCGGACCGTGCCGGCGTCGGCGTGGTCCGGAGCGCGCGGTGGGCCGGCGACGGGGTGGTCCGGAGCGCGCGGTGGGCAGGCGCGGGGGTGGTCCGGAGCGCGGGTGCGCCGGCGCGTCGAGCAGCGAGCAGGGCTGTTGCGCCCGCGGACGAGGTCGTCGTAGCGGCAGCCGGTGCAGGAGTGACCCGTGGTACCCGGTGGGTGCCCCAGGAGCACCACCCGCACCATCGGCCGCTACGACGAACGGCGCGGGCCAACGAACGGCGCGGGCCAACGAACGGCGCGGGCCGACGAACGGCGCGGGCCAACGAACGGCGTTCAGTCCCCTGCGCCGCCCGGGCCGACCCCCGGGGCCACCTGGGGGGCCACCTGGGGGGCCTCCTCGAGCGCCTCACCGGGCATCTCCTCGAGCGCCTCGGCGTCGTCGTCCACGGCCGCCCTGGCCTCGTCGCGCACCAGTCGCACCCACAGGGCGACGGCGAACCCGCCGAAGATCCACCACTGCAGGGCGTACGCGAGGTTCTGCAGCGCGAGGCCGCCACCGGTCTCGGACGGCCTGCCGAGCAGGGCGAGCGAGTCGTCCTGCGCCGGGTCGGAGCCGGAGACCACGAGGTAGCCCGTGTACATCGGACCACCCCAGCGGTTGACCAGCTCGGCCGGGCTGACCGCGTCCACCTGGCCGGCCGGCAGGTCCGCACCGGTGCCCCCGGCCTCCCCCGCCTGGAGGTAGCCGGTGAGCTCCACGGGGCCACCCGGCGCCGGTGCTGCGGCGGCGGCCGCGGCGTCCGGGACCCAGCCGCGCACCACGGCCAGCGTCGCGCCCGTGCCCTCGACCGTCATCGGGGTGAGCACCAGCAGGCCCGTCCGGCCCTCGATCGCGCGCCCGGCCACGAGCAGCTCGTCCGGGCCGTAGGTGCCCGTGACGACGACGCTGCGCCCGGTGAGGTCACCGGAGAACCCGGTCTGCGGGGCGAGCACGTCGGCGAGGGGCGCCGGGGCGACCCGCTCGGTGTCCTCGGCCGCCGCCGCGGCCCGGGCCTCGCCGCGCTCGGCCGCCCGGTCCAGCTGCCAGACCCCGAGCCGCCCGCACACCGCCGCCGCGCCGAGGAGCAGCACCAGCAGGACGAGCATGCGGGGCGACCGGGCCGTGCGCAGGTAGGCCGGCGAGCGGTCGGCGGTCATGCGCATCACGGTACCTCGCGGGCGGCGGGACGACGCCCGCGCGCCCCCCGGGCTGCGCGGCGGGCCCGAGGTGTGGTGGGGTGGGGGCGGGCGCCGCACGCAGACGGGGGCGCGAGGCCGGCCGGAGCCGATCCGGGGTCAAACGTCCCATGTTTCACGGACCGCGCACGGCACCCTGGGAACGCTCGGCGGACCACCCGCCGGGTCCGGCCGCACAGGAGCGCGCGACATGACGTCTGTGACCCACCACCCCTCCCCCTGGGCGACCCGCGAGGGCGCCCCCGTCGACGACGCCACGCTGCAGCGCATCGACGCCTGGTGGCGCGCGGCGAACTTCCTGTCGGTGGGCCAGATCTACCTGCTCGACAACCCGCTGCTGCGCGAGCCCCTGACGCGCGACCACGTCAAGCCGCGACTGCTGGGCCACTGGGGCACCACGCCCGGCCTGACGTTCCTCTACGCCCACCTCAACCGGGCGATCGCCGAGCGCTCGCAGTCGACCATCTACCTCACCGGCCCCGGCCACGGCGGCCCCGGGCTGGTCGCCTCGGCCTACCTCGACGGCACCTACTCGGAGGTCTACTCCGACATCACCCAGGACGCCGAGGGCCTGCGCCGGCTCTTCCGCCAGTTCTCCTTCCCCGGCGGCATCCCGAGCCACGTCGCACCCGAGACCCCCGGGTCGATCCACGAGGGCGGCGAGCTCGGCTACGTGCTCTCGCACGCCTACGGCGCGGCGTTCGACAACCCGGACCTGCTCGTCGCGGCCGTCGTCGGCGACGGCGAGGCCGAGACCGGCCCACTGGCGACCAGCTGGCACTCGAACAAGTTCGTCCACCCAGCCAACGACGGCGTCGTGCTGCCGATCCTGCACCTCAACGGGTACAAGATCGCCAACCCGACCGTGCTGGCGCGCATCGGCGAGGACGAGCTCAGGTCCCTCATGGTCGGGTACGGGCACACGCCCTACCTGTTCACGGCGGGGTACGACGACGAGCCGGCCGTGGAGACCCACCGCCGCTTCGCCGTCCTGCTCGACGAGGTGCTCGACCAGATCGCGGCAATCAAGGCCACGGCGGCGGCCGGGGACCTCGAGCGCCCGATGTGGCCGATGATCGTCTTCAAGACCCCCAAGGGCTGGACCGGCCCCGCGTCCATCGACGGCAAGAAGACCACGGGCTCGTGGCGGGCGCACCAGGTTCCCCTGGCCAGCGCGCGCGACACCCCCGAGCACCTCGAGGTGCTGCGCGAGTGGCTCGAGAGCTACCGCCCGGCGGAGCTCTTCGACGACGCCGGCCGCGTGCACGCCGACATCGCGGCGCTCGCGCCGGCCGGGGCGCTGCGGATGAGCGACAACCCGCAGGCCAACGGCGGGCTGCTGCTGCGGGACCTGCGCCTGCCCGACTTCCGCGACTACGCGGTCGAGGTGCCCGCGCCGGGCGGCTCGATGAGCGAGGCGCCCAAGGTGCTCGGCCAGTGGCTCGCCGACGTCATCCGGCTCAACCCCGACAACTTCCGGATCTTCGGGCCGGACGAGACCGCGTCGAACCGCCTGCAGTCCGTCTTCGATGCGACCGACAAGCAGTGGGACGCCGCGTTCGAGGGGCCCGAGGTCGACGAGCACCTCGCCCGCGCCGGTCGCGTGCTCGAGATGCTCTCCGAGCACCAGTGCCAGGGCTGGCTCGAGGGGTACCTGCTCACCGGGCGGCACGGCCTGTTCAACTGCTACGAGGCGTTCATCCACATCGTCGACTCGATGTTCAACCAGCACGCCAAGTGGCTCAAGGTGACCAACGACATCCCGTGGCGGCGCCCGATCGCGAGCCTCAACTACCTGCTGTCCAGCCACGTGTGGCGCCAGGACCACAACGGCTTCTCCCACCAGGACCCCGGGTTCATCGACCACGTGGTCAACAAGAAGGCCGAGGTCGTCCGCGTCTACCTGCCGCCGGACGCCAACACCCTGCTGTCCACCTACGACCACTGCCTGCGCAGCCGCAACTACGTCAACGTCGTGGTCTCGGGCAAGCAGCCGGCGCCCAACTTCCTCACGATGGACCAGGCCGTCGCGCACTGCACGCGTGGCCTGGGCATCTGGGAGTGGGCCGGCACGGAGGTGGCGGGCAAGCAGCCCGACGTCGTCCTGGCATGCGCGGGCGACGTGCCGACCGTCGAGGCGCTGGCCGCGGCGGAGATCCTGCGCCGTGAGCTGCCCGTACTCATGGTGCGCGTGGTCAACGTCGTGGACCTCATGCGCCTGCAGGACGAGCAGGAGCACCCGCACGGCATGTCCGACCGGGAGTTCGACAACATCTTCACGGCGGACCGTCCCATCGTCTTCGCCTACCACGGCTACCCGTGGCTCATCCACCGTCTGACCTACCGCCGCAACGGGCACGCGAACCTGCACGTGCGGGGGTACAAGGAGGAGGGCACGACGACGACGCCGTTCGACATGGTCATGCTCAACGACCTCGACCGGTTCAAGCTCGTCATCGACGTCATCGACCAGGTGCACTGGCTGCGCTCCGGCCAGGCGAACCTCCGCCAGAAGATGGTCGACGCCCGCCTGGCCGCCCGCGAGTACACGCGCGACCACGGCGAGGACATGCCCGAGATCCGTGACTGGGTGTGGCCCGATGCAGGGGATACTGCTCTCGGGCGTGGTGGCCCCGAGCAGGGACGCCCGGCCGCCACCATCGCCACCGGCGGGGACAACGAGTAGCGCCTCCGGCGCGGGAAGCAGCACGGACGTGGCACGCAGCATCTACATCACCTCGGCCGAGGGCGACACCGGCAAGTCGACGATCGCCCTGGGGGTCGTCGACCTGCTCACCCGGAGCGTGCAGAAGGTCGGCGTCTTCCGGCC
>NZ_DAORSQ010000068.1:0-8996 GCF_035443605.1 Actinotalea sp.
CTGCTGGGCGGCGCGGACCCGGCGGCGTTCCGCGGTGCGACGACGGTCGACGAGATCACCCGCGCCATGGCCGCGATCCCGTCGAACCACTCGCCGTCGTACGCCCCGGTGGAGGACCCCACCCTGCGCATCGGGGTGGCGGCGCTCACCGCGGCCGCGCGGGAGTGGCTCGCGGCGGCCAGCATGGGCAGCGCCCCGGAACTGCCCTGACCCGTCGGGCGTTGTGACCCTGCCCGAACCACCGCGTCGCAAGGAGACCCGTTGAGCCAGCCCCCCAGCACGCCCACCCGCGCCCCGGCCGGTCACGGCGCCGACAGCCATGACCTCATCCGTGTGCAGGGCGCACGGGAGAACAACCTCAAGGACGTCAGCGTCGAGGTCCCCAAGCGGCGGCTGACGGTGTTCACGGGCGTGTCCGGATCGGGCAAGAGCTCGCTGGTCTTCGACACCATCGCCGCCGAGTCGCAGCGCATGATCAACGAGACCTACAGCGCCTTCCTCCAGGGCTTCATGCCCAGCCTCGCGCGGCCGGACGTCGACGTCCTCGAGGGGCTGACCACGGCGATCCTCGTCGACCAGGAGCGGATGGGCGCCAACGCCCGGTCCACCGTGGGCACGGTCACCGACGCCAACGCGCTGCTGCGCATCCTGTTCAGCCGGCTCGGTCTGCCGCACATCGGCTCGCCCCAGGCCTTCTCCTTCAACGTGCCGTCGGTCAGCGGGGTCGGCCAGGTCAAGGTCGACAAGGGTGCCGCGACCACGGCGCAGAAGCGCTCCTACTCCGTGCTGGGTGGCATGTGCCCGCGGTGCGAGGGCATGGGGTCGGTGTCCGACATCGACCTGGCCCAGCTCTTCGACGCGTCGCTGTCGCTGGACGACGGCGCGATCACGGTCCCCGGGTACACCGGTGACGGCTGGTACGTGCGCATCTTCGGCGCGGTGGTCCCCACGGACGTGCCGATCGCGCAGTTCAGCGCGCGGCAGCGCCAGGAGTTCCTCTACGGCGAGCCCCGCAAGGTCAAGCTCGAGAACATCAACATGACCTACGAGGGCCTGGTGCCCAAGGTCACCAAGTCGATGCTGTCCAAGGACGTCGACGCGATGCAGCCCCACATCCGGGCCTTCGTCGAGCGGGCCGTGACGTTCCAGACCTGCCCCGAGTGCGGCGGGACCCGGCTGGCCGCGCCGGCGCGCTCCTCGAAGATCCACGGGACCTCGATCGCCGACGCCTGCGCGATGCAGATCACCGACCTGGCGGCGTGGGTGCGTGGCCTCGACGAGCCCGGGGTCGCGCCGCTGCTGCGCAACCTGACGCACCTGCTCGACGCGTTCGTCGAGATCGGGCTCGGCTACCTCTCGCTCGACCGGCCGTCGGGGACGCTGTCCGGCGGCGAGGCGCAGCGCACGAAGATGATCCGCCACCTCGGGTCGTCGCTCACCGACGTCACCTACGTGTTCGACGAGCCGACCATCGGCCTGCACCCGCACGACATCGCACGGATGAACACCCTGCTGCTCCAGCTGCGGGACAAGGGCAACACGGTGCTCGTCGTCGAGCACAAGCCCGAGGCGATCGCGATCGCCGACCACGTGGTCGACCTCGGCCCGGGCGCCGGGACCGCCGGCGGCGAGGTGGTCTTCGAGGGCACGGTCGAGGGCCTGCGAGCCAGCGGCACCCTCACCGGGCGGCACCTGGACGACCGCGCCGCGCTCAAGACGTCGGTGCGCACGCCGTCTGGCGCGCTGGCTGTGCGCGGCGCCGCGACCCACAACCTGCGGGACGTCGACGTCGACATCCCGCTCGGGGTGCTCGTGGTCGTCACCGGCGTCGCCGGTTCGGGGAAGAGCTCGCTCATCCACGGGTCGGTCTCCGGCCTCGACGGCGTGGTGACCGTGGACCAGGGCGCGATCCGCGGCTCGCGCCGCAGCAACCCGGCCACCTACACCGGCCTGCTCGAGCCCGTCCGCAAGGCGTTCGCCAAGGCCAACGGCGTCAAGCCCGCGCTGTTCAGCGCCAACTCGGAGGGCGCGTGCCCCGTGTGCAACGGTGCGGGCGTCATCTACACCGACCTGGGCTTCATGGCCACCTTCGAGAGCACGTGCGAGGAGTGCGAGGGCAGGCGGTTCGATGCCTCGGTGCTGGAGTACCGGCTCGGCGGGCGCGACATCAGCGAGGTGCTCGCGATGCCGGTGACCGAGGCCAGGGAGTTCTTCGCCGCCGGCGAGGCGCACACCCCCGCGGCCCACGCGATCCTGGAACGGCTCGCGGACGTCGGGCTCGGCTACCTCAGCCTCGGCCAACCGCTGACCACCCTGTCCGGCGGCGAGCGGCAGCGACTCAAGCTGGCGACCCAGATGGCGGCCAAGGGCCGCGTCTACGTGCTGGACGAGCCGACCACCGGCCTGCACCTCGCCGACGTCCAGCAGCTGCTGGGCCTGCTCGACCGGCTCGTCGACGCCGGCACGTCGGTGGTCGTCATCGAGCACCACCAGGCCGTCATGGCCCATGCGGACTGGATCATCGACCTGGGGCCCGGTGCCGGGCACGACGGCGGCCTGGTCGTCTTCGAGGGGCCCCCTGCCGAGCTCGTGGCCACCCGCTCCACGCTCACCGGGGAGCACCTGGCGGCGTACGTCGGCGCCTGACCTCGCAGCCTGACCTCGCCGCCGGTCGGCCCGCCAGCGCGACCTCGTGCCGGTCGGATGCCGGTGCCCGTCAGGCCACGCTGGCCGGCTCACCCAGCAGGCGCCGGACGGCGGCCCTGGAGGCGAGCAGGCACACGACGAGAGCAGTCACCGACACGAACCCGCCGAGGCTGACGGCGTCGCCGAAGACGAGGTCGACCAGCCAGAGGACGACGAACTTGCTCCCGGCCGCGACCACCCACAGCGACAGCCCCGCGGCGACCTTGGCCCGGCGCGACTCGGCCGCCCGCAGCCGGGCGAGGATCACGCCCTTGATCACGATGACCACCTCGAGGGCGCCCTTGAGGAGCACGGCCGTGAGCAGCGAGAGCGTGAACCCCTCGCTGAGCACCAGGGGGAAGTACTCGACGGCGAGATTGAGCACCACGACGTACACGAAGACGTCCACGACGTGGGCCGCACGGGGCAGGGTGGTCACGGGTCGATCCTGCCGCACATCGCGGTCGTCACGTGATCACCGGCCCTCACGGAGGACTCTCGCCGTGTCGGGAGTCCTGGCGCAGGCTCGCAGGTGCACCCGGGGTCCACCCGCCACCCGGCGCCGGCCCCTCACCCTCGGGCGTCGTAGCGGCCGTTGTGACGGATGGTGCGCAAGTGGCAACGCCAGCAGCTCACCAGCACCACCCGCACCCAACGCCGCCATGACGACCTCCGCCGCGCGGCCTGACCCCGGGGCCCGGCGTCGTGCTGCACATCGACGTCGTCCACCACGACCCGTCACCCGAACCCGCACCGCCGGCCCTCACCCGCTGACGAGCCCCGGCGCGGTACCGGGCTCGTGATCGGGCCCTGGGGGGGCGCGGTGCATCAGCACCTCCGCCGCGTGGTCGGCGAGTGCGGCGCCGGCGGACCCGTAGAGGTGGAACACCGCGTGGGCGCCGTGCCGGGCGAGCTCTGCAACGTCGTCGTCGTACCGTGCCACGGCGGCGACCTTGCCCGTGAAGCCGGCCGCCTGGAGGCGGGCGAGGGCGATGAGGTTGGCCTTGTGGAACGGCATCGCGAGCACCACCACCTGGACCCGGCCCGCGCGCTTGACCCGAGCCCAGAACTCCACGTCGGTGGCATCGGCGCGGAGCACGTCGAACCCCTGGACCTCGAGCTCGGTCACGCGGGTCTGGTCGTGCTCGACGCCGACGACCGACAGGCCGTACTCGTCGCGGAGCCGTGCGTAGGTGGCCGAGCCGATCCGGCCCAGGCCGAGCACCAGCGCGTCTGCCTGACCCACGTCGACCAGCCGGTCGTCGGGGTGCAGCTGGTACGTGCTGTGGTGCGGCAGCAGCCGGACCATCCGGGTGGCCAGCTCGACGCCGCGCCGGTTGACCAGTGCGGACACCGCGAAGCTGATGGCGACGGCGAGCGAGATCACCACCACCCAGCGATCGCCCAGCAGGCCGGCCGACGCGCCGACGGAAGCGACGATGATGCCGAACTCGGAGAAGTTGGCCAGGACGAGCCCGGCGAGGAAGGCGGTGCGTCGCCGCAGCCGCATGGCCCACAGCAGCACGGCGTAGAAGGCGACCTGGAACGGCAGCACCGCCAGGAGCGCGACCGCCAGCAGCAGGTCCTCGAGCCCTGGCCGCCCGTGCAGCCCGATCTGCAGGAAGAACGCGACCAGCATGAGGTCCTTGAACGTCATCAGCGAGCGCGACAGCTCCGGTGCGCTGGGGTGCTTGGCGAGCAGCAGCCCCATGACGAGGGCGCCGAGCTCACCGTCCACGCCGACCGCCTGGAACAGGCCCCAGCCCAGCGCCACCGCGACCGTCACCCCGAACAGCGCCTGCAGCTCGCCGTGGCCGATCCGGTCCCAGATCCGGTGCAGCGGCCACGCCGCGGGCACCAGGAGCACGAGCGCGAAGGCCCACGGGCTCGGCGCCTCGCCACCGGCGAGCGCCATGAAGGCGACGGCTGCCACGTCCTGCAGGACGAGCAGACCCACGGCGATCCGCCCGTAGAGCGACGTCGTGTCGGAGCGGTCCTCGAGGACCTTGACGACGAAGACGGTCGAGGAGAAGGTCAGCGCGAAGCCGACGAGGGCGAGCGCACCCGCCGGCTCGTCGGCGACCAGGGCGACGCCGGCCACCGCGAGCAGACCGAGGAAGCCCATCCCGACGGCCGTCGAGAGCACCAGGTGGACGCTCGTCGTCAGCCAGATCTCCCGGCGCAGCAGGGTGCGCACGTCGAACTTGAGGCCGATCGCGAAGAGCAGCAGCACCACGCCCAGCTCGGCGACCGGTGCCAGCCCCTCCGGCTCGGGCGCACCCAGCGCCCCCAGGGCGAACCCCGCCGCGAGGTACCCGACCAGCGGCGGCAGCCGTACGGACACCGCGAGGAGCCCGCCGACCACGGCGGCCGCGAGGTACAGCCCCAGCACCATGGACCCTCCTGACGGTGGTCCGGCCATTGTCGCGCGGCGTGCGGCGCCGGGGGACGTCGCGACTCCGACGCCACGCGGACGCGCGACCGCAGCTCGGGTCAGTCGTTGATCGCCTCGATGCCGAGTCGCTCGAGGTGCACGAGGTGATCCCGCATGGCCTGGAGCACCGCAGGGGCGTGCCCCTGCCAGTCGGTGACCTCGCCGACGACGCGCAGGGGCTGCCGGGTGCGGTAGGACCTGGTCGGGTTGCCCGGGAACCGCTGGTCGGTCAGGTTCGGGTCGTTCTCGAACGGACCCATGGGCGCCACGCGGTAGATCCGGCCGCGGCCCTCGCCCACCGCCAGCTCCGCGCCCCAGGTGGCCGCGTCCAGGGTCGCGGTCAGGTAGACGTAGCTCGCCGTGGCGCGCCCACCGAAGTTGGAGCTACGACCGGGCTCCAGGAGCTCCCCCACCGCCAGGTCGGCCTTCGTGCCGTGGAAGAAGGGGCCGGGGTCCTCGATCCCGGACGGCATCGGCTCGTCCACCCTGCGCACCCCTCGTCGGTCTCGGCCCTCGGCGTACCGGACGGCGCTAGCTCCGCTGCCACATGACGACCCTGGCACGCCCCCCACGCTTGGCCTGCTGGAGTGCCGCGTCCGCCGCCGCCCAGGGGGCCGTCGCGGTGTGGTCCGCGGGACCGACGCCGACGGACACGGTGACGTGCAGGGCGTCGGACACCTCGTTCCACGGGTGGCAGGCCACCGCGCTGCAGACGCGCTCGGCGAGGGAGGCTGCGGCCTCGCTGCCCCCGTCGGGCAGGATGAGGAACTCGTCGCCGCCGTAGCGGATGAGCAGGTCCTCGGATCGGGCATGGGACCGGATGATCTGGGCGACCGTCCGCAGGACCACGTCGCCGATGGCGTGGGAGAGGTCGTCGTTGATCGCCTTGAAGTTGTCGACGTCGAGGAACACGGCCCAGGAGCGAGCCTGGACGTCGTTCCCGGGCGACTCCAGGAGCCTGCGGTTGCCGAGCTGGGTGAGCGGGTCCTGCATTGCCGCGCGCCCCGTGCGGGCGGACTCCGCGGCCAGCTCGCGCAGCTGGTGCCGGTCGAGCAGCGCGGCGAAGCGCCCGGCCCGCTCCGACCAGTTCCGGCTCAGCGCTCCACGGGCGATCGCCAGGACCTCGGGGATGGCCGGGTGGGGCCCGAACTCGGACTCGTACGCGCCCGAGAGCGCCCACCGCCCCGTCGCGGCCCACATGTCGCGCCGCGCGGCCTCCGCGTCCTCGACGACGGCCCGCAGGTGCTCTCGCGCCGCTGCCGTGTCGTGGCGGTCGACGGCGTCCCGCCCGAGCACGAGGTGGAGCAGATGGGTCTCGACGAGCTCGGGGCGGGGGCGGAACTTCTCGGCGGCGGCCCGCGCGCGCAGCGCCGCCAGCTCCCCGTCGCCCAGCTGCATCGAGGCATAGGCGTCGATGACCTCCCCGCGTCCGACCATCGGGACGTTGCCCACCGCGTGGGCGACGCGCACCATGCGCCGGGCGCGGGAGGACGCGGTGGCGAACTTGGCGCTGGCGTCGGCCTCACGTCCGATCAGGTGCAGGCTCGCCCCCCAGAACGCGCTGAGCAGCGCGAGCTCCTGCGCGACGAGCACCTCGACGTCGGGATCGAACGCCGACCTGATCCCCAGCAGGGCGGCGTCGGCCTGCTCGAGGAGGTTCGCCGAGCGGAGCGCCAGGGCCACGGCCATGCTGGCCGACAGGTGGCCGTAGGAGCCGGCGGGGATGAGGTCGAGGCGCCAGTGCGCCTCGGCCAGTGCTGCGATGGAGCGCCCGTGCTCGTGGATCCGTCCGCTGGACTCGGCGATCACGGCCAGGGCCTTGGCCCGCCACACGGGTTGCGGGCTGTCACCCAGGTCGGCCAGCAGCCGCTCCGCGACCTCGAGCGCCTCGGCGGCACGCCCGAGCTCCTGCAGCGACGTGGCCTCGATGTACCGCAGGTAGCGCGTGGTCTCGTGGTCCCCCGCAGCCTGCGTGAGACGTACCCACTGCTCGCACGCCTCGACCGCCCGCAGCGCGAAGCCCTTGAGGTAGAGCGCGTGCGCGACGTCGGAGACGGCGTCGAACGGCCCGAACTCCGCCGTCGCGAGGAGCTCGGTGCCGGGGCCGCCCTGGCCTGGTGTCACGCACACCTCCCTCGGGTCGTGCCGACCGCGGCGGACCGGCGGTGAACGCCGCTCTCCACGGCGCCGGTGTCCATCATGGCCTCATCGGCTCCGTGATCCCGCAGGGTTGGTGACGGCGCGGCGCGCCTCGTCGGTGGTCACGACCCGGTCGCGACCGGTCTCCTTGGCCGCGAGCAGCCTCTGGTCGGCGCGGCGCAGCACCGCGTGGGCGTCCTCGCCGGGCCGGATCATCGCGCCGCCGATGGAGACGCTGATCGACAGCGGGCCCGCCGGGCCGGCGTAGCGCGACCGGCTGACGAGCATGCGGATGCGCTCGGCGAGGCCGGCGAGCTCGCTGGGGCCGATGTGCCCGGTCACGACCGCGAACTCCTCGCCGCCCATCCGAGCCACCCCGTCACCGGCGCGCAGGCCATGGGTCAGGGTCGCCGCGATCACGCGCAGGACCTCGTCGCCGACGTCGTGGCCGAAGGTGTCGTTGACGGACTTGAACCGGTCGATGTCAGCGATGAGGACGCCGAACGGGATGCCGTACCGGCTCCACTCGCCCAGCCGCTGGTCCAGGCAGCGGTCCAGGTAGCGACGGTTGCCCAGGGCGGTCAGCGGGTCGATCTGCGCCAGGGACTGCAGCTGGTCGATCTCGAGGCGTGCGGTGCGCAGCGCGGTGTCGTCGCTGAACACCTCGACGGCACCGACGATGGTCCCGGCGGGATCGCGCAGGGGCGAGGCCCTGACCCGCACCGGCACCAGGTGGCCGTCCTTGTGGTGCATGAGGATGTGGCACTCACGCGGCTGGCCGTCACGCATCGTCCACAGCAACGGGCACCGGGCGCCGCACAGCTGCGCACCGGCCTCGTCGACGTGGTTGAGCAGGCCGTCGCGGCACCGGCGACCGACGACCTCGTCGCGGGAGTAGCCGGACAGCGCGCCCGCCCCGGAGTTCCAGTAGGTGATGCGCCGCTCGCGGTCGACGAAGTAGACCCCGTCGCTCATCGAGTCCAGGAGCTCCGCGTACATGCCGTCGTGCACCACGCACCTCGCCTCACGCACCCAGCGGCGCATGGCTCCCATCGGCCACCGGCCGGCGGGCATGAGGAGTCGCCGTGCCGCACGGGGCCCGTTCCGGGCCGTAGGTCCCTTACCCGCGCGGGGGTCGGCAGTGCCAGGATCGGGGGAACGCGTGCGCGACGGCGCGCACGAGGGAGGCGGTCCACATGCCCGGGACGACGGAGACCATCTGCCACTGGGAGCAGGTCCAGCGCCAGTGGAAGTGGGAGTGGGCCAGCTACCACCCCCACGCCAGCGTGTTCTGGACCCCCGTCCGCGAGGACGGCACCACCGAGCTCGTCGAGGACGCCGCGCTGGCGCCCGAACCACCCGGGCTCGTGGTGGACCTCGCCTACGGCAGCCGGTGGGAGAAGGTCTCGGGGACCGGGACCAACGTCGTCCTCGCGTCGGTCGACCTGCCAGTGGGCGAGTCCCCCGTCGGTGCGGGCTGGCAGCTGGTGGACGCCGCGGTCCGCTGAACCCGGCGAGGACGGCGGGACCTCCTAGGAGACCTTGCGGCGGTAGGTGGCCACGGCGGCCGCGTAGGCGACGACGAGGATGCCGACGCACCAGGCCAGCGCTACCCCGAGCTCCGAGCCGACCGGCTGCCCTGCCAGCAGGTCGCGGATCGCGTCGACGATGGCGGTCACCGGCTGGTTCTCGGCGAAGGCGCGCACCGGGCCGGGCATCGTCTCGGTGGGCACGAACG
>NZ_DAORSQ010000068.1:9096-14621 GCF_035443605.1 Actinotalea sp.
GAGGCGATCGTGATGAGCAGGATGCCGGGCAGCAGGTAGGTCACGTACGAGTCCGCCCCGGTGTCGATCGCGCCGCCGAAGACGTAGACGAACAGCAGCATCATCGCGATCGGTGTGACCGCCGTCGTGATGATGGTGTCCGGGCTGCGCGCGACGTGGCGCAGGGACCGCCCCAGCAGTGCGGCGGTGTCGACGAGGAAGCGCGTGGTCATGACTCGTCCTGCCCGGCCGTGACGATGGCGAGGAACACGTCCTCGAGGGTCGGCTGCTTCTCGACGTACTCGACCGTGGCGGGCGGCAGCATCGCCTTGAGCTCGGCGAGGGTGCCGTCGACGATGATCCGGCCCTCGTGGAGGATCGCGATCCGGTCCGCGAGGTGCTCGGCCTCCTCCAGGTGCTGCGTCGTCAGGAGCACGGTCGTGCCCTGCCCGGCGAGCTCCCTGACGCTGCGCCACACCTCGAGGCGCGCCTGGGGGTCGAGCCCGGTCGTCGGCTCGTCGAGGAAGACGACCGGCGGGTCTCCGATGAGGCTCATCGCGATGTCGAGGCGGCGGCGCATGCCACCCGAGTACGTCGACACCCGTCGCCGGGCGGCCTCCGTCAGTGCGAAGCGGTCGAGCAGCTCGTCCGCGACGACCCCGGGGGCCTCGAGGTGCCGCAGCCGCGCGATGAGGACGAGGTTCTCGCGCCCGCTGAGCAGCCCGTCGACGGCAGCGAACTGCCCGGTGAGGCTGATGGACTCGCGCACGTCCGCGGGCCGGGTCGCGACATCGAAGCCGTTGACGGTCGCTGTCCCCGCGTCGGCCCTCAGCAGGGTGGACAGGATCCTCACGACCGTGGTCTTGCCCGCCCCGTTCGGGCCGAGCAGCGCGACGATGCTGCCGCGCGCGACGTCGAGGTCCACGCCGCGCAGCACCGTGACGTCCTTGAACGACTTCTCCAGACCCCGCACGCGCACGGCCGGGTCGGCGGAGGAGGGGGACGTCATGATCGGGCGCCCCCGTCCGCCTCGCGCTCGGCCCGCTCGATGGCGGCGGTGAGCCGCTCCCGCTCCCGGCTGACCCAGCCGCCCTTGGCGTAGTTCTGCAGGAACACCTCGGCGAAGTCCACCGGGTCCTCCCCGACGATGACGCGCACCGGCGTCCCGTCGGCCGCCGCCTGCTCGAACAGATCGGCGAGGTCCTCGAACATCGTGGCCGCGCTGCCCCCGTCCGCGGGCCCGAAGTACATGACGTACCGCTCCAGCGCCTCGACCGCCGCCCGGTGGCTCTCGGGCAGACGGCTCGTACGCGCCTTGTACGCCCGCCAACGGCGCTTGTCACCGATCACCGTCGCGGCGATCCTCGAGATGGACATGGTCACCTGCCTCCTTCGTGGAGCTGTTCCAGACGTTCCGCGAGGAAGCCCCAGGTCCTCCAGAACTCCTCGAGGTCGTCGCGACCCTGAGCGTTGAGCGTGTAGACCTTGCGCGGCGGCCCCTTCTCGGACGGGACCTTCGCCACGTCGACGAGGCCGCGCTGCTCGATCCTGACGAGAAGCGCGTAGACCGTGCCCTCGGCGATGTCGACGAAGCCCTGCTCCCGCAGACGCGCCGTGATCTCGTAGCCGTAGGCGGGCCGGCCGGCGAGGATCGCGAGGACGATGCCCTCCAGCGTGCCCTTGAGCATCTCCGTCATCTGCTTGCCCACCGGCACCCCGTCCACCTACTCAGTGACACTGATTACCGGTACATAGTAGCGCTGAGTAGCGGCAGGGCGAGCGCCGCCAGAGCACCGTGCGTCACGGCGCCGGAAGGGCACCACCGAGGGGCCGGTGGTCGTGGCTCGCACGAGCCGGGGTTCAGCCCCGAAGGACCTTCGCCATCGCCTTGCCCCTGGCGAGCTCGTCGACCAGCTTGTCCAGGTAGCGGATCTTCTGCATCAGGGGATCGGCGACCTCCTCGACGCGCACATGGCACACCACCCCGGTGATGAGCGAGGCGTTGGGGTGGAGACGCGCCTCGGCGAAGAACTCCTCGAAGGTGGTGCCCGCGGCGAGGTGGTCACCGAGCGCCGTCGCGTCGAAGCCCGTGAGCCACTCGATCACCTGGTCGAGCTCGGCCCGCGTGCGCCCCTTCTTCTCCACCTTGGCCACGTAGTGGGGATACACGGCGCTGACGCTGGTGGTGAAGATCCGGCTCACGTCCGTCAGCCTAACGGCGGCCCTCGGCCGACCCGGCGGTCCACCCCGACGTGCCGGGTGCGCCGTCAGACGGGCGTGACCTGCTGGTCTGCGGCGAGGCGCGCCAGGAGCGCCAGGCCGTCCGCGGCCGGCGTCCCGGGGGCCGCGCTGTAGGCGACGAGTCGCAGGCCGGTCTCCTGGACGAGGTCCATGACGTCGTAGTCCAGGGTGAGGACGCCGACCTCGGGGTGGTGGATCCGCTTGACCCCCGCGCGGTGCTGGCGCACGTCGCGGGCCGCCCACAGGGTCCGGAACACCTCCGAGCGGGTGGACAGCTCGCCGATGAGGTCGGTCAGCCGTCGGTCGTACGGGTTGCGGCCCGCGGCCGCGTGCAGGGCCGCGACGCTGTCGCGGGTGACCTGCTCGTAGTCGGGGAAGAAGTGCCGGCCGCCCGGGTCGAGGAACGCGAACCGTGCCGTGTTGGGCGCAGCGCCCGTGGCCCGGGCGAGCTCGTGGACCGGTGCGAGCAGGGCGCGGGACAGCGCGTTGGACGCGACGATGTCACCCCGGGTGTCCTGCACGTGCGCCGGGGCGCTGGTCATCGCGTCGAGCACCCGCTGGACCGACGCGCGGACCGGTGGGGCCGCTGCGGGGGCCCGGCGCTGACGGACCGGCGTGCTGAACGCACCGGCCAGGTTCCGCAGGTGCTGCTGCTCGGCCTCGTCCAGGCGCAGCGCGCCCGCGATCGCGCCGAGCACCGCCTCGGACACCCCCGCGAGGTTGCCCCGCTCGAGCCGTGCGTAGTACTCCGAGGACACCCCCGCCAGGACCGCGACCTCGTCGCGCCGCAGGCCGGCGACCCGACGGTGCCCGGTGCTGGGTGGCAGCCCGACGTCGGCCGGGGTCAGCCGTGCCCGGCGCGAGGCCAGGAAGGCCCGCACCTCGTCGCGATGGTCCATGGCGGCAACGGTAGGCCCGGACCCGCGGCCCAGCCACGCTCTGCCAGTACACCCATCAGCGGGACGTTCCTGTCGAGCGCCCACGGTGGTTCGGTGGAGGCACCGACCTCCCCGAGACAAGGACCCCCATGCAGACCGTCACGCTGAACACCGGCGCGCCGATGCCCATCCTCGGCTTCGGCGTCTTCCAGATCGACGACGCCGCCACCGAGCGGGCCGTCACCGACGCCCTCGCCGCGGGCTACCGGCTCATCGACACCGCCGCGGCCTACCGCAACGAGGCCGCCGTCGGGCGCGCCATCGCCGCGTCCGGCATCCCCCGCGAGGAGCTGTTCATCACCACCAAGCTCTGGGTCCAGGACCCGGGCGAGGACAACACCCTGCGCGCGTTCGACGCCTCCGCCGAGCTGCTGGGCCTGGAGTACCTCGACCTCTACCTCATCCACCAGCCGTTCGGCGACTACTACGCCCAGTGGCGCGCGATGCAGCAGCTCCACCACGAGGGCCGCGCCCGCGCGATCGGGGTGTCCAACTTCCCGGCCGACCGCCTGGTCGACCTCATCGTGCACAACGAGATCACCCCCGCGGTCAACCAGATCGAGACCCACCCCTTCCTCCAGCAGACCGCCTACCAGGCACGGATGGCCGACCTCGGCGTCCAGATCCAGTCCTGGGGACCGTTCGCCGAGGGCAGGAACAACCTGTTCACCGACCCCACGCTAACCGCCGTCGCCGAGCAGCACGGCCGGACCGTCGCCCAGGTCGTGCTGCGCTGGCTGACCCAGCGCGGCGTCGTCGTCATCCCCAAGTCCGTCCGCCCCGAGCGCATGGTCGAGAACCTCGACGTGCTCGACTTCGCCCTGAACGAGGACCAGATGGCCCGGATCGCGGCACTGGACCTGGGCGTCTCGCAGTTCTTCGACCACCGCGACCCCGACATGGTCCGAGCCCTCGGCTCGCGCCGCATCGGCTGACGAGCCCGCCCGCACGCACCGGCCGTCCCGCCACCCCGGCGGGCCGGTCGGCGTCGCCAGCGCGTCGACCCCCACCTATGCGAGATCCGGGATTCCCCATCCTCGTCCGGTGAGCCAGCGTCGGGGTGACGCCCGGCGACGGTGCTCGGCGCCCGCCGCCGAGCGAGAGCGAGAGCCACGATGAGGGCAGTCCGGTACGAGGGGCCCGGCGCGTTGACCGTCGTCGACCTCCCGCGACCCGGGGTCGGCCCAGGTCACGTGCTCGTCAGGATCACGCTCTGCGGCATCTGCGGCACCGACGTCCACTCGTACCTGCACCCGGGCATCCTCGTCCCGGGGACCGTCTTCGGGCACGAGGCCGTCGGCACCGTCGCCGAGATCGGGGCCGGTGTCGCGGGGTTCGAGATCGGCGACCGCGTCGCCATCGGCGCGCCCGGCTCCTGCCCGGAGGGCTGCGCCCCCTGCCGGGCGGGCCGCTCGACCCTGTGCGTCAACGGGTTCCTCCGCACCCAGGGCATCGGCCCCGGGACGCAGGGCGCGTACGCCGAGTACGTGCTCGCACGCTACCCCGAGCGTCAGCTCGTCCCGATCCCCGACGGCGTCTCCGACGCGGACGCCGTCCTCTTCGACATCTTCTCCACCGCCTTCCACGGGCTGCGCAGGTCCTCCTTCCAGGCGGGCATGAACGTCGTCGTCGTCGGGGTCGGGGCCATCGGCCTGTCGCTGGTCCAGCTCCTCCGGCTCGCCGGCGCGGGCCACATCACCGCGGTCAACCGCTCGGCCAGGAAGCGCGAGATGGCGATCGGGTTCGGCGCGGACCTCGCGCTGAGCCCGACGGACGAGGACGACCTCGTCGGTCGCATCACGGCGCTGCACGGCGGCCTGGGCGCGGACATCGTCTACGAGTGCGCGGGCAGCCCGGCCACCGTCGGGATCGCGGTCGGCCTGGCGAAGCCCGGCGGCGAGGTCGTGCTGCTGGGCACCAACCCCGAGCCGCTGTCGACGATCAACGAGATCCAGATCCAGCTCTTCGAGCTGGACGTCAAGGGCTCGTTCGCCTACGACGAGGACGAGATCCGCACGGTGCTCGGCTTCATGGACCGGGGCCTTCTGAGCACCCGCGGGATGCTCGAGAAGATCGTGCCCCTCGACGAGGCGCCCGCGGCGCTCGCGGAGCTCTCGAGGACGACGCAACCGGTCCGCTACGCGATCGCCCCCTAGTTCCACCCGCCACGACGAAGTGAGCCAGGACCGCCACATCCACCAGCGCCAGGGCCGACTTCAGTGCCTTCGTCAGCGCCTGATCGGCGTGACTGGGCTCTGCGACACCCGACGGATGGTTGTGGGCGAAGATCACCGATGCCGCATTGAGCGCGAGCACTCGCCGGACGACCTCCCGGGGATACACGCTCGTCTGGGTCAACGTGCCCTG
>NZ_DAORSQ010000069.1:0-14230 GCF_035443605.1 Actinotalea sp.
CGTCGCCCCGGACGTCACCCGCCCGCGACGACGATGGTCGCGAGCCACAGCAGCGAGCCGACGGCGAGCGCGGCGACGGCGGAGCGGAAGAGGCGGCGCTCGCCGGCGCGGTCCTGGGCCTGGCCGCGTCGGAAGGCCGCGACGAGCAGCACGGCCCCGCCGATCGTGCCGCCTGCGCCGAGGGCGAGGAGCGCCTGGCTCAGCGGGCTCATCCGGCACTCCGGAGCGGGCCGGGGAGGGCACGACCGCCCCGGGACGGCGCCGTCATGCTCCGGTGGGCCCCTGGTCGTCCCGGCGGGACTCGGACACCGAGCGCACGGCGCCGGTGACCATGTCGCGCAGCTCTGGTGCGCGGTCCTTGACGAACTGGGTCGCGCGCTGCTGGCCGTCTGCGACGACGTCCTGGACCCGCGGGTCCTCCCAGGCCCTGCGCGCCTGCTCCCGGACGGTCTCGAGCTGCTCGCGACCTGCCCGGGTGCCGAGCAGGTAGCCGACAGCGCCGCCGATGAGGAATGCCGCCCTGGTGCGCATCCGTGGTCCTTCCGTCGTCCGTGCCGGGCCGGCGCCCGGCACGCTGCCGCCAGCCTACGGCGACACCCTCCCGGCACGCTCCCGGTCCTCGCGCGCGCCGGGTGCCCCCGGTGCCCTCCCGGAGCGCTCGGCATGGGAACATGGTCGCCATGGCCATGAGAGACATCCGCGTCATCGGCGATCCCGTGCTGCGCACGCCCTGCGAGCCGATCACCGACATCGACGCCCGCGTCCGCTCGCTGGTGGAGGACCTGCTCGAGACGGTCGACCACGAGGGCCGCGCCGGCCTCGCGGCCAACCAGATCGGCGTGGGCCTGCGCGCGTTCTCCTGGAACATCGACGACGAGGTCGGCTACGTCCTCAACCCGCGGATCGTCGAGCTCTCCGAGGACGAGTACCAGGACGGCGACGAGGGCTGCCTGTCCGTCCCTGGCCTGTGGTACCCCACCAAGCGCGCCTGGTACGCGCGGGTCGAGGGGACGGACCTCGACGGCAAGGCCGTGGTCGTGGAGGGCACCGAGCTCATGGCACGCGCCCTGCAGCACGAGGTCGACCACCTCGACGGGATGCTCTACATCGACCGACTGGAGCGGTCGGTGCGCAAGAAGGCCATGCGCACGTTGCGCGAGCAGATGGCCTGAGGCCACGCCGCGCCGCCCTCGTGGTGGCGCCGGGGCGGCGGATCGGGCATGCTGGCCACAGCACGCCGCGAGACCGTGCCCACCTCCCGGATCGGGATGAGGTCGTTGGGGAAGACGAACCTCGACCCGTCAGGAGGGATGACATGGCTGGTGCCATCACCCGCGGTGTCCTTTTCGTGCACTCAGCACCCCGTGCGCTGTGCCCCCACATCGAGTGGGCGGCAGGTGGCGTCCTCGGTGTGCGGGTCTCCATGGACTGGACGGAGCAACCGGCCGCGCCCGGGACGCTGCGCGCCGAGGCGTCGTGGCAGGGGGCTGCCGGCACCGGCGCGCGCCTGACCTCCGCCCTGCGCGGCTGGGCCCACCTGCGCTACGAGGTGACCGAGGAGGCCAGCCACGGCACCGACGGCGGCCGCTGGAGCCACACGCCGGAGCTCGGCATCTTCCACGCTCCCACGGACGTGCACGGCAACACGCTCGTCCCCGAGGACCGCGTGCGCGCCGCCCTCGAGCACGCGGCCGACCCGGACCGCCTGCGCCGTGAGCTGGACCTCGCCCTGGGGCAGGCGTGGGACGACGAGCTGGAGTCCTTCCGCTACGCGGGGGCCGGTGCCCCGGTGCGCTGGCTGCACCGCGTGGGCTGACCGTCCGGTCCGTGCTCAGGCGGTGGTGACCACCAGGGCCACGTTGTGACCGCCGAAGCCGAAGGAGTTGTTCACCGCGGCGATCTGCCCCTCGGGCAGCGCGCGCGGGGTGTCGCGGACCAGGTCGAGCACCAGCTCCGGGTCCGGGTCCGTGACGTTGATGGTGGGCGGGGCCGTGCGGTGATGGACGGCGAGCACCGTGAAGATCGACTCCAGCGCGCCGGCGCCGCCGAGCAGGTGCCCGGTCATCGACTTCGTGGCCGACAGCGCGACCCGGTCGGCGTCGGTCCCGAGCACGGCACGCACGCCGCGAGCCTCGATGAGGTCGCCGACGACGGTCGAGGTCGCGTGGGCGTTGACGTGCACGATGTCAGCGGTGCCGACGCCTGCGTCCTTCATGGCCATCCTCATGGCGGCGATCTGACCGCGGCCCGAGGGCTCGGGGGAGGTCATGTGGTAGCCGTCCGAGGACAGGCCGACGCCCGCGATCCTGGCGTAGACCGTGGCACCGCGGGCGGCGGCGTGCTCGGCGCTCTCCAGCACGAGGATGCCGGCACCCTCGCCGAGCACGAAGCCGTCGCGGCCCGTGTCGTAGGGGCGTGAGGCAGCGGCCGGGTCGTCGTTGCGGGTGCTCAGCGTGCGCGAGGCGGCGAAGGCCGCGATCGGCATGGGGTGGATGGCCGCCTCGGTGCCGCCGGCGACCACCACGTCGGCCCGGCCGCTGCGGATCATCTCCACGGCGTAGCCGACGGCCTCGGCGCCGGAGGCGCAGGCGGACACGAGCGCGTGGGCGCCCGCCCGGGCGCCGATCTCGAGCTCGACGTACGCGGCGGGGGAGTTGGGCATGAGCATGGGCACGGTCATCGGCAGGACGCGCCGGGCGCCCTTGGCCTGCAGCGTGTCCCACGCGTCGAGGATGGTCCAGATGCCGCCGATCCCCGAGGACACCACGACGCCGAGGCGCTCGGGGTCCACGACGGGGGCGCCGGCGTCGGCCCAGGCCTCACGCGTCGCGATGATGGCGTACTGCGCGGACGGGTCCATCCGCTTGGTCTCGGGGCGCGGCAGCACGTCGACGGCCGGCACGGCCAGCGAGGCGGCGAACGAGACCGGGATCCCGTACTTCTCGGCCCAGTCGTTCTCCAGGGTGCGGGCGCCGGAGGTGCCGGCCAGGGCCGCCCTCCAGGTGCTGGCCACGTCCCCGCCGAGCGGGGTGGTCGCGCCCAGACCGGTGACGACGACGTCGGGTGCAGTGCTCACGGGTCCTCCTGGCAGATGGTGGAGCTGGTCGGGGCCCGCGGGTGCGGGCCCCGACCACCGATGGGGCTCGGTCAGGCCTGCGCGCCGTTGATGAACGACACGGCGTCGCCCACGGTCGCGAGGTTCTTGACCTCGTCGTCCGGGATGCGCACCGAGAACTTCTCCTCCGCGAGCGTGACGATCGTCATCATCGACAGGGAGTCGATGTCGAGGTCGTCGGTGAAGGACTTCTCGGGCGAGACGGAGTCGGTGGGCAGCCCGGTCTCCTCGCTGACGATCTCGGCCAGGCCGGCCAGGATCTCCTGCTCGCTGTACGCCATCGTGGTGTCTCCTCGTGTGGTGGTGGCGGTCGGCACCCGGACGGGCACCGTGTCGTTCGGTCGTGCGGTCAAGGTCGAGCCGGTGGGGTGGCCCCGCCGTGCTCAGGGTAGGACGACGACCTGCGCCGCGTAGGCGAGTCCGGCGCCGAAGCCGATCTGCAGGGCGACCGCGCCGTGCGGCACGAGACCCTCGCGCAGCAGCCGCTCGGCGGCCAGCGGGATCGAGGCCGACGAGGTGTTGCCGGTCTCGGCGATGTCCCGGGCCACCACGACGGTGTCCGGGAGCTTGAGCTGCTTGATCATCTGGTCGATGATCCGCATGTTCGCCTGGTGCGGGATGAACGCCTCGACCTGGTCGGGCGTCACGCCCGCGGCCGCCATCGCCCGCTCGGCGACGCCGGCCATCTGGAACGAGGCCCACTTGAACACGCTCGCGCCCTCCTGGCGCAGCGTCGGCCACGGGGTCTGCTGCTCGAACGCCTCCTTCCAGGAGTGCGTCTGCGTGATGAGGTGCGCCTGGCCGCCGTCCGAGCCCCAGACGGTCGGGCCGATGCCCGGCGTCTCGGACGGCCCGACGACGACGGCACCGGCGCCGTCACCGAGCAGGAAGGAGATGGACCGGTCCGTCGGGTCGACGAAGTCGCTCATCTTCTCCGCGCCGACGACGAGGACGTTGCGGGCTGCGCCAGAGCGCACCAGGGCGTCGGCCTGGGCGATGCCGTAGGCGTACCCGGCGCACGCGGCGGAGATGTCGTACGCGGCCGCCGGCGTGGCACCCACCCGGTCCGCGACGAGGCAGGCACCGGCGGGGGTCTGGTGGAAGTAGGTGGTCGTCGCCAGCAGCACGGCGTCGATGTCCGCGCCCGTCAGCCCAGCGTCGGCGATCGCCGCGACGGACGCCTCGACGGCAAGGTCGATGACATCGGTCCCGGCGGCCGCACGGCGGCGCGTGACGATGCCCGTGCGCTGGCGGATCCACTCGTCGGACGAGTCGATGGGGCCCGCGACGTCGTCGTTGGTGACGGTCAGCTCGCCCCGCACGCCACCGATGCCCAGGATGCGCGAGTGCGCGGGACCGGTCGCCTGGGTCAGGGTGGGTCGGCTCACGCGGGGGTCTCCTCGCTGGTGGGGCTGGCGGTCTGGCCGTGCTGGGCGACGAGCTCGCGGGCGGCGGCGAGGTCGTCCGGCGTCCGGACGGCGACCGTCTCCACGCCCGGCAGGGTACGCCGTGCCAGGCCCGTGAGCACCCCTGCCGGGGCCAGCTCGACCATGCCGGTCACACCCATCGCGAGCAGCGTCTCCTGGCACAGGTCCCAGCGCACCGGCGCGACCACCTGGGCGACGAGCCGCTCGAGCACCTGGGCGCCGGTGGTGCCGACCGGGTAGACGGCGCCGTCGGCGTCCGAGAGCAGCGGCACGTCGGGCGTCGCTGCGGCCCAGCCCGCGGCGACGGGGGAGAATGCCTCGACGGCGGGCGCCATGAACGGGGTGTGGAACGCCCCGGCGACCTGCAGCGGGATGACGCGTGCCCGGGCCGGCGGATGGGCGGCGAGCGCGGCGAGCGCGGCCATCGAGCCGGCGGCGACCACCTGCCCGCCCCCGTTGACGTTGGCCGGGTACGCACCCGCGGCGGCGATCGCGGCGAGCACCTCGGCCGGGTCCCCGCCGACCACGGCGGTCATCCCGGTGGGCTCGAGCGCGGCGGCCGCGGCCATGGCGCGTGCGCGGGCGGCGACGAGGCCGACGGCCCCGTCGTCCGTCAGGACGCCGGCCAGCGCCGCGGCGGCGAGCTCACCGACGGAGTGCCCGGCCGTGACGCCCACGACGTCGGCGGCGGGGGTGCCGTCGAGCAGTGCGCGCAGCGTGAGCAGGGAGGCCGAGACGATGAGGGGCTGGGCCACGGCGGTGTCGCGGATGGTCTCGGCGTCCGACGTGGTGCCGTGGGCCAGCAGGTCCGTGCCAGCGGCGTCCGAGAACCCGGCGAGACGGTCGCCGACGCCGGGCACCTCGAGCCATGGCACGAGGAAGCCGGGGGTCTGGGAGCCCTGTCCGGGGCACACGATCGCGAGCACGCATCCACTGTGCCGGTATCCGGGCGCCGGACCGGGCTACGACGCCTACGAACCTCACGGGACCTCCTTGTACGGAACCTACAAGGGGGTGCCCCGCAGGCCGTCGAGCCGTCCGAGCGCGAGCGCGGTCTGCAGCACGTACGCCTCGCGCGCGTCCAGCGGGTCCCAGCCGGTGACCTCGGCGACCTTGCGCAGGCGGTAGCGCACCGTGTTGGGGTGGACGTAGAGCACCCGGGCCGCCGCCTCGAGCGAGCGGCCGTGCTCCACGTGCGCGGACAGGGTCTCCAGCAGCGAGCCTCCGGCGGCGACCAGCGGCCGGTAGGCCTGGTCGACGAGCGTGCGGCGTGCGACCGCGTCGCCCACGAGCACGCGCTCGGGCAGCAGGTCGTCGGCCAGCACCGGGCGCGGGGCGTGCGGCCACGCCGCGGCCGCGGCGAGCCCGGCGAGCGCTGCGGCCGCGGAGCGGCCCGCGTCGGCGACCGTGGGCACCGAGGGGCCGAGCACCACGGGCCCCGGGCCGAACCGGCCCGTCAACGACCGTGCCGCGGCACGCAGGTCGCCGTCGCCGCCGAGCACCACGACGAGGCGGTCGCCCTGGATGCCCACGAGGGCGTCGTCGGCGGCCCGCCGCGTGGCGCGGCGCATCTCGGCCGCGCGGACCTCGTCCAGGGGTGCGGAGATGGTGCCCACCATGACCAGTGCGCTGCCGTGCCCGCTCCAGCCCAGCGCGGCGATGCGTGAGCGGAGGGCGTCGTCGTCGTCGCCGCGCACGAGCGCGTCCACCACGAGCGCCTCGAGCCGCGCGTCCCACGCGCCGCGCACCTCCGCCGCCCTCGCGTAGACCTCGGCCGCCGAGAACGCGACCTCCCGCGAGTAGCGCAGCACGGCCTCGCGCAGGTCGCGCTCGGTACCGGGGGCCGCCAGCCGGTCGGAGTGGTCCTCGACCACCTCGACGATGAGCCGCACCAGCTGCAGCGTGTGCTGCAGCGAGATCGAGCGGGTCAGCTCCGGGGGCGCTGCGGCGAAGATCTCGCCCGCGCCGTGCGGCGGGGTGCTCGGGTCGGTGAACCACGTGATGAACGAGGAGATGCCGGCCTGGACCACCAGGCCCACCCAGGACCGGTCCTCGGCGGGCAGCGCGCGGTACCACGGCAGGTTCTCGTCGAGCTGGCGCATCGCGGCCGCGGCGAGCAGCCCTGACCCGTCGTGCAGGCGACGCAGGGTGTGGGCCTGGTCACGCTGCGCCGGGGAGACCATGGCAGCGAGCATAGGCGCACCGGGCCCCGCCGCGGCCCTGTGCGGAGCCCTCGGGTTGTCGGGACCCCACAACGACCCGAGGCGAGCCCAGGGCCCGGGCGGGTGGTGTGTGACGTGCTGGGCGACGTCGGCCAGGGGTGCTGAACGTCAATGGCGGCTATGGTCGGAGTCATGGCTCTGCTCTCACGGCTCCGCCGGTTCCTACGGCAACCCGTGCCGGCGTCCACCGTGGGCGTGCGGCGGGTCAGCCCGTCGCACCACGGCGACACGACGCGCGAGGACGCCCTGCGCGCCCGGCTCACGGCCGACCCCAACGACGCCGCGTCCTTCGCGGGCCTCGCCGAGATCGTCCGGCGGCGGGCGGCCGAGGTGGGCCACGACGGTGACCCGCTCACCGCGCCGCACGACGACGTCGAGCGGCAGCGGGCCGCCGACCTCGCCGTCTGGGCGCTGGCCGAGGAGATGGCCGGCCACCCCAAGGCGTGGTACCCGCTCATCGAGCTGGCCCGGCTCTCCGTGCACGACGACCGTGAGGGCGCCCTGCGCCGGCTCGCCACGGCCGCCGAGCGCGACACCACCGGGGCCGCCCTGGTCGAGGGCCTCGCCGTGCTCCGACTCGCGGGGCTGCCCGTCGAGGCGCTGGGGCTCGGCGTCGGGCACTGGCGGGTCCGCGAGCACGAGCCCGAGGTCGCTCGCCACCTGGTCCTCGCCGCGCTCGAGGCCGACCGCCCGCTCGAGGCGAAGCACCACCTCGAGGCGCTGGACCTGCACCCTGACCGCGTGGCGGCCGGTGCCCTGCGGGCGGAGCTCGAGCAGCTCGTCGCGAGGGTCGCGCGCCCCGGCGCCTGACCGCACCAGCACGCCCCGGGCTCGCGGGATCTCGAGCCGGCAGCACGACGCCCGGTGGACCAGTGGTCCACCGGGCGTCGTCGTCGAGGTCACACGTCGAGGTCGACCCGCGACGTCAGGAGTCGCCGCCCGCGGTGCCGGACGTGCCGGCCCGGACGTCGTGGATCTGGTACCTCTCGAGCGCCCGTGCCGCGGCGTCCGGGGCGACCTCGCCGCGACGCGCCAGCTGCTGGAGCACCCGCACCGCCGTCGACGGGCCGTCGATCTTGAAGTGGCGGCGCGCGGCGGCGCGCGTGTCGGAGAAGCCGAAGCCGTCCGCGCCGAGCGTGGCGTAGTCGCCAGGGATCCACTGGCGCACCTGGTCGACGACGAGGTGGTCGTAGTCGCTGGTGGCGACGAACGGACCGGCGGCCCCGGCCAGCTTGGCGGTGAGGTACGCCGTGCGCTGCTCGGCCTCGGGGTGCAGGAAGTTGTGCTGCTCGGCGGCCAGGCCGTCGCGCCGCAGCTCGTTCCACGAGGTCACCGACCAGACGTCGGCCCGCACGCCCCAGTCCTGGGCGAGCAGCTGCTGGGCCTCCAGCGCCCACGGCACGCCCACGCCGGACGCGAGGATCTGGGCCCGCGGCCCCTCGCCCTCGGCCACGGAGATGCGGTGGATTCCCCGCAGGATGCCCTCGACGTCCACGTCGGCCGGCTCGGCCGGCTGGAGCATCGGCTCGTTGTAGACCGTGAGGTAGTACATGACGTCGGGGTCGCGCCCGTCGTCGCCGTACATGCGCTGCAGGCCGTCACGCACGATGTGCCGGATCTCGTACCCGTACGCCGGGTCGTAGTGGATCACCGCGGCGTTGGTGCCGGCGAGCAGGGGCGAGTGACCGTCCGCGTGCTGCAGGCCCTCGCCGGTCAGCGTGGTCCGCCCCGCGGTGGCGCCGATGATGAACCCGCGGGTCATCTGGTCGCCCGCGGCCCAGAACTGGTCCCCGGTCCGCTGGAAGCCGAACATCGAGTAGAAGATGTAGAACGGCACCAGCGGCTGGCGGTGCGTCGCGTACGACGTGCCGACCGCCTGGAACGCGGCCGCGGAGCCGGCCTCGTTGATGCCGGTGTGCATGATCTGGCCCTGCTCGGACTCCTTGTAGGAGAGCATCAGCTCGCGGTCCACCGCGAGGTAGTGCTGCCCGAGCGTGTTGAAGATCTTCGCCGTCGGGAAGATCGAGTCGAGGCCGAACGTGCGCGCCTCGTCGGGGATGATCGGCACGATCCGGTGGCCGAACTCCTTGTCCTTGATGAGGTCCTTGAGCAGCCGGACGAACGCCATGGTGGTGGCGACGTTCTGGTGCCCCGAGCCCTTGGCCAGGACGTCGTAGACCTTGTCGTCCGGCAGGGTGATCGGCACGTGGTCCGCGCGGCGCTCCGGGACGTACCCGCCCAGCGCCCTGCGGCGCTCCTGCAGGTAGTGGATCTCGGGCGCGTCCGGGCCCGGGTGGTAGTACGGCGGGACGTACGGGTTGGCCTCGAGCTCCGCGTCGCTGATGGGGATGTGCAGCGTGTCGCGCAGCGACTTGAGGTCGTCGATCTTGAGCTTCTTCATCTGGTGCGTGGCGTTGCGGCCGGCGAAGCCGGACCCCAGGCCGTAGCCCTTGATGGTGTGCGCCAGGATGACCGTCGGCTGACCCGTGTGCGCCATCGCGGCCGCGTAGGCGGCGTAGATCTTGCGGTAGTCGTGGCCACCGCGCTTGAGCGCCCAGATCTCGTCGTCCGTCATCTTCTCGACGAGCTGCTTGGTGCGCGGGTCGCGACCGAAGAAGTGCTCGCGGACGAAGGCGCCGTCGTTCGCCTTGAACGTCTGGAAGTCGCCGTCCGGCGTGGTGTTCATGAGGTTGACCAGCGCGCGGTCCTTGTCGGCGTTGAGCAGGATGTCCCACTCGCGGCCCCAGATCACCTTGATGACGTTCCAGCCCGCGCCGCGGAACTGCGCCTCGAGCTCCTGGATGATCTTGCCGTTGCCGCGCACCGGGCCGTCGAGGCGCTGCAGGTTGCAGTTGACCACGAAGGTGAGGTTGTCCAGCTGCTGCTGAGCGGCCAGCTGGAGCATGCCGCGGCTCTCCGGCTCGTCCATCTCGCCGTCGCCGAGGAAGGCCCACACGGCCTGCTGGCTGGTGTCCTTGATCCCGCGCAGGTGCAGGTACCGGTTGGTCCACGCCTGGTAGATGGCGGAGGCCGGGCCGAGGCCCATCGAGACCGTGGGGAACTCCCACAGCTCGGGCATGAGGCGCGGGTGCGGGTAGGAGGACAGGCCGCCCGAGGGGGAGGAGACCTCCTGGCGGAACCCGTCGAGCTGCTCGGCCGAGAGCCGGCCCTCGACGAACGCCCTGGCGTAGACGCCGGGGGCCGCGTGACCCTGGAAGTAGACCTGGTCGCCGCCGCCCGGGTGGTCCTTGCCGCGGAAGAAGTGGTTGAGGCCGACCTCCATGAGGGTCGCGACCGAGGCGTAGGACGAGATGTGCCCGCCGACGCCGATCTCCGGGCGCTGCGCGCGCGTGACCATGACGGCCGCGTTCCACCGGATGAGACGCCGGTAGGCGCGCTCCATGACCTCGTCACCGGGGAAGTACGGCTCCTCGTGCACGCCGATGGTGTTGACGTAGGGCGTGTTCACCGACGTCGGCACGGCCAC
This sequence comes from Actinotalea sp., assembly GCF_035443605.1. Lineage (NCBI taxonomy): Bacteria > Bacillati > Actinomycetota > Actinomycetes > Micrococcales > Cellulomonadaceae > Actinotalea > Actinotalea sp. The sequence continues at coordinate 10,252 of NZ_DAORSQ010000069.1, forward strand.
GTTGCGCTCGCGGGCCCGCTTGAGCAGGCTCAGCAGCACGTAGCGGGCGCGGGGGCCGCCGCGTTCGGAGAGCAGGTCGTCGAAGGACTCGAGCCACTCGCCGGTCTCCTCGGGATCGATGTCCGGGACCTGGCTGAGCAGTCCGTTGATCAGCGGTCCCGTCGTGTCACTCGCAGCCACCAGCAACCTCACCTCTCGTCCGCACCGCCCAGGGGCCCGGCGGGCCCTGACGACTCTGTGCTCGGGTCGGAGCGTGCGGGGCATGGTGCCCGCCCGCGGTCCTGGGACCATTGTCCGACCTCCGGGGCCGGAAAGTCACACCGACCGCTGGGTGATCTCGATGACAGGGACCCGGACGGTGGATCCGCACCGCCACAACGGCCCCTTGTCGCGCCCCGGGTCGATGGTGTGGGCTACCGTGAGGGCGCCGCCCCGCAGGGGGCGGTCACAGCAGCGGCCCCGCCGTTGCGCTGACGAGAGGAACGACGCACCAGTGGGATCGACCGCGGCACCGCAGGGTGTCCAGGACGGGTCCGGGGCCGATCGGCTCGGCTTCGCGGCAGGGCAGGTGGTCCAGGAGTTCGGCTGGGGCGACGACGTCGACGACGCTCTGCGCTCGGCCGTCGAGGGCGTCATCGGCTCGGAGCTCGTGGACGAGGACTTCGACGACGTCACCGACGGCGTGATCCTGTGGTGGCGCCAGGACGACGGCGACCTCACGGACGCCCTCGTGGACGTGCGCGCTGCCCTCGACGACGGCGGCCTCATCTGGCTGTTCACGCGCAAGGCCGGCCGCGACGGGCACGTGGGGCACAGCGAGATCGAGGAGGCCGCGACCACGGCCGGCCTGCACGCCACGAGCACCTTGGCGATCGCGGCCGACTGGTCCGCGACGCGCCTCGGCACCCGCAGCCGCGGTCGCTGAGCGTGACCTCGCCCGGCCCGGGCGACCTCGCGCCGGAGATCGTCCTGCCGGACACCCACGGCACGCCCGTGTGCCTGACGTCGCTGCGCGGCCGGCCCGTGGCGCTCGTGTTCTTCCCGTACGCGTTCTCCCGGATCTGCGGCGCGGAGCTGTGCGAGCTGCGGGACAACCTCGAGGACTTCGAGGTCGCCGGCGTCCGGGTGCTGGGCATCTCGTGCGACCCGATGTTCACCCAGCGGGCCTGGGCAGAGCAGGAGGGCTTCGGGTTCGCGCTGCTCTCCGACTTCTGGCCGCACGGCGCCGCGGCGAGCGCCTACGGCGTGTTCGACGAGGCCGCGGGCATGGCGTTACGGGGCTCGTTCCTGCTCGACGCCGACGGGATCGTCCGCTGGAGCGTCGTCAACCCGCGCGGCCAGGCCCGTGACCTCGGCGCCTACCGGGCGGCGCTCGCCGCCCTGTGACCCCGGGCCCCGTCAGGTCCACCACGGGCGGCACGCCGGTAGGCTGGGCGGCCGTCGGGCCTGTAGCTCAGTTGGTCAGAGCGCCGCGCTTACACCGCGGAGGTCGTCGGTTCGAGACCGGCCGGGCCCACCCCGCTGGCGGTAGCGTGCGGTCCGTGACCGCAACGCTCGCCGACGTCATCGCCCTGCTGGACCGCCGCTACCCGCCATCGACGGCGGAGTCATGGGACGCCCCCGGGACCGTCTGCGGGGACCCGGCCCAGCCCGTCGAGCGTGTCCTGTTCGCGGTGGACCCGACGGCCGCGGTGGTCGACGAGGCGCTCGCGTGGGGGGCCGACCTCCTCGTCACCCATCACCCGCTCTTCCTCCGGCCCGTGCACTCCGTGGCCGCGACCACCTACAAGGGCGCCCTGGTCCACCGACTCATCCGCGGCGGCTGCGCGCTGCACGCGGCGCACACCAACGCCGACGCGGCCGCTGGCGGCGTGGCCGAGGCGCTGGCGGCGGCGATCGGTCTGGTCGACCTCGCGCCGCTGACGCCGCTGGACCAGCCGGCGCTGGACCTGCACGTGGTGCTCGTCCCCACGGCGCACGCCGAGGCGGTGGTCGACGCGCTCGCCGCCGCCGGAGCGGGCGCCGTGGGGGACTACAGCCGCTGCGCGTGGACGACGCCGGGGACCGGCACCTTCCTGCCCGGTGCAGGGTCCCACCCGGCGGTGGGCCAGGTGGGGCAGGTCGAGCGGGTGACCGAGGAGCGGGTCGAGATGGTCGCGCCGCCGCGTCTGCGGGCCGCCGTGGTCGCGGCGATGCGGGCGGCGCACCCCTACGAGGAGCCTGCCTTCCAGGTGCTCGAGTCCGCCGCGCTGCCGGGTGGCACGGGGATCGGCCGGATCGGTCGGCTGCCCGTGCCGATGAGCCTGCGCCACTTCGGCGAGAAGGTCGCCGCGGCGATCCCGGCCACCGAGCAGGGTGTGCGGATCGCGGGTGACCTCGACGGGACCGTGACCACGGTCGCCGTGGTCGGCGGGTCGGGGGACTCGCTGTTCGACGCCGTGCGCAGCGCAGGGGTGGACGCGTACGTCACAGCCGACCTGCGCCACCACCCGGCCTCAGAGCTGCGCGAGCGCGCGGCGTTCGAGGCCGGCGGCAGCGACCCGCACCGCGGCCGTCCCGCCCTGGTGGACGTCGCGCACGCCGCGAGCGAGTGGCCGTGGCTCGCCGGTGCGGCAGCCACCCTGGAGCGCGACCTCGCCGCGGCCCGGCCGGGCACTACGGTGGTCACGCGGGTGAGCACCCTGCGCACCGACCCGTGGACCGCGCGGATCGCCTCGCCCGTCCCGACCCCACCCGGAGGACCCGACCTGTGACCACAGCCCCCGTGGCCGACCAGCTGCGACTCCTCGAGGTCCAGGCCCTGGACACCCGCACGCAGCAGCTCGCCCACCAGCGCCGCACCCATCCCGCGCACGCGCGCGTGGCCGAGCTCGCCGCCCAGGTGGCAGACCTCGAGTCCGCCGTCGTGACGTCCCGCACCGCCGCCGGCGACCTGCGGCGCGAGCTCACCAAGGCCGAGGCCGACGTCGAGCAGGTGCGCAGCCGCGCCACGCGCGACCAGGCGCGGATGGACTCGGGTGCCGCATCGGTCAAGGACGTCCAGGCGCTCGCCACGGAGCTGGAGAACCTCACCCGGCGCCAGGCTGCGCTCGAGGAGATCGAGCTCGACGTCATGGAGCGCCTCGAGGCCCACGAGACGGCGCTCGCCGGGGTCACGCAGGCCCGCGACGAGCTGCTCGCCTCCCAGCAGGCGGCGCAGGCGGACCTGGCCGCGCAGCTGGCGGTCATCGACGAGCAGGTCGCGGCCGTCAGCACCGAGCGCGCCACCCGCGTGCAGGGGCTCGACGCCGGGCTCGTGACGCTCTACGAGCGCCTGCGCGAGCAGCTGGGCGGGCTCGCCGTCGCCGCGCTGCGCGGGCGGCGGTGCGAGGGCTGCCGCCTCGAGCTCAACCCCAGCGACGTCGCACACCTCAACGCCGCGGAGCCCGAGCAGGTGGTCCGCTGCGAGGAGTGCGGGCGGATCCTCGTGCGCGGGGCACCCGTCGTCCGGTGATCCGGGCTCGTCGTGGCCGATGACGCCCTGACGCTCGTGCTCGTGCGGCACGGGCAGACGCCCATGACCGTCTCCGGTGCCTACTCCGGCTCGTCCGGGCCGGGCCCGGAGCTCACGGCCGCCGGCCGGGTCCAGGCGGCCCAGGCGGCGGACCTCGTGGCCCGGATGGGCAGGTCCGCCTGGCCGGAGCTGCCGCACCCCGGAGCACTGGTCGCCTCGCCAATGGTGCGGACCCGGCAGACCGCTGCGGCGGTGGGCCGTCGGCTGGGTCTGCCCGTGCTCGTGGACGCCGCGCTGGCTGAGTGCGACTTCGGCGCGTGGGAGGGCCTGACCGCGGACGAGATCGACGCGAGCTGGCCCGGCCACCTGCGGCGCTGGCACCGCGAGCCCGGCCTGCCCGCACCCGGCGGGGAGTCGATCGAGGATGTCGGGGCGCGCGTGGCGCCCGCGCTCGACGCACTGCTGGCCGGCGGGACGGGACGCACC
>NZ_DAORSQ010000070.1:0-11521 GCF_035443605.1 Actinotalea sp.
GCCGGGCTGGGCGACCGTGTCGAGGTGCTGCCCGACCGCGTGCTGGTCTACGCCGAGGACGGCGAGGCAGCGCTCGAGCAGGCCGCGCGGCGCGGCCTGCACCCCACCACCAGCCTGGTGCGCCGCTCGAGCCTCGAGGACGTGTTCCTCCGGCTGACCGGACGGAGCCTCATCGAGTGAGCGCCGCCATGAGCACCTCGATCGGCCCGCGCCCGCCGCGCGACCCGGCGCTGGACGCCGCCGTCGCCGGGGCCGTCCGCCCGCGCCGCTATGGCGCCTGGTACGTCGCCGAGCACCAGCTGCGGGCCATGCGCTCCTACGGCTGGACCATCGTCATGTCCGGCATCGGCACGCCCCTGATGTACCTGCTGGGCATCGGGCTGGGGCTGGCGACCTTCCTCGACGTGCCGGTCGGCTTCGGCCCGGACGGGCCGGTGCCGTACGTCGTCTTCGTGGCGCCGGCCCTGCTCGTCAGCGCGACCGTGACGGTGGCCACCGAGGAGTTCACGTACACGGTGATGTCCGGCTTCAAGTGGCGGCGGGTGTTCTGGGGGATGAACGCGTCGCCCGTCGCGCCGGGCCAGATCGCCACGGGCCTCGTGCTCGCCGCTGGTGCGCGGATGGTCTTCGTCGCGACCGCCTATGCGGGGCTCATCCTCGCGTTCGACGCCGTGGGCCGGCCAGCGGCCGCGCTCGTGCTGCCGCTGCTGGGCGTCCTGGCCGGGCTCGCCTTCGGCATGCCGCTGCTCGCGTTCTCCGCGTCGCTCAAGGACGACGGCGGCCAGTTCGCCGCCGTCCAGCGCTTCGTCTTCACCCCGATGTTCCTGTTCTCCGGCACGTTCTACCCGCTCGACACCCTGCCCGTCTGGCTCCACTGGATCGGCTGGGTCTCGCCGCTGTGGCACGCCACCGAGCTGGGCCGGCTGGTCTCCTACGGCGCACCGATGTCCACCACCACCGCACTGACCCACCTTGCGGTGCTCGTGGCACTGGCGGCCGGCGGCTGGGTGCTGGCCCGCCGCATTTTCGTGGGGAGGTTGCGCGGATGAGCGAGCAGCGCACGACGGCGCCCGTCGCGGCCGTCCCCGGGCGTGGTGGCGTCCGCTCCTTGTACGCGGGCAACGCCCGCTCGGTGCTGTCCCGCGGGCTGCTGGCGACCCGCACGAGCACGTGGGTGGTCGTCGTGTCCGGGTTCTTCGAGCCCGTCTTCTACCTGCTCGCCATGGGCGTGGGTCTGGGCACCTTCATCGGCGACATCGAGACCGCGTCGGGCGCCAGCGTGCCGTACGCCGCCTACATCGCCCCCGCTCTCCTGGCGGTCTCGGCGATGAACGGGGCGGTCTACGACTCGACGTGGAACGTCTTCTTCAAGATGCACTTCGGCAAGCTGTACCAGGCGATGCTGGCCACCTCGCTGGGCCCGCTCGACGTGGCGCTGGGCGAGATCCTCAACGCGCTGCTGCGCGGGCTCCTGTACGCCGCGGGGTTCCTCACGGTGATGCAGGTGCTGGGGCTCAACCTCTCCTGGACGGCCGTGCTGTCGCTGCCCGCCGTACTGCTCATCGCGTTCGGCTTCGCGAGCCTTGGCATGGCGATCACCAGCTACATGTCGACCTTCCAGCAGATGGACTGGATCAACTTCGTCATGCTGCCGATGTTCCTGTTCTCGGCGACGTTCTTCCCGATGTCCGTCTACCCCGAGCCCATCCAGTGGCTCATCATGGCGCTGCCGCTGTGGCACGGGGTGGAGATGGTCCGCGGGCTGACCACCGGGGACGTCGGCCCGGTGATGCTCGTGCACGTCGGGTACTACCTCGTCATGATCGCGGGCGGGCTGGTCTTCACCGCGCGGCGCCTGCGGGCGCTCTTCCTCGACTGACGGTGCGGGTCGACCGATGACCGGGACCGGCGGGCGCGGTGAGATGCTGGCCGGACGCGTCCCGCACCGAGGAAGGCCAGCCATGCCCGAGCCCACCACCGTCGTCGTCTGCGTCCCCGTCACCGACGACCGGCGGGTCGGCCCCTCCTGGGGCAAGGCCCCGCTGGTCGCCCTCGTGACCGTCCGGGACGGGCGGGTCGTCGCGTGGGACGAGCACGCCGTCGGCTGGGACGTGCTGCACGACGAGGGCGCCCCGGGCTCGCACCATGCCAGGGTGGTGCGGTTCCTGCGCGAGCACGACGTCCGGGCCGTCGCCGCGTCCCACATGGGCCCGCCGATGCAGAACACCCTGACCAAGCTGGGCCTGACCCTCGCGCTCGACGCCGCCGGGGACGCCGAGACCGCGGCACTGGCCGTCGCCGCGCGGGTCTGAGGGCACCCGGGCCCTCGGCCGGAGGCCGCGCGCAGCCGACCCGCCGCCACACCGCGCGGCGGCGGGTCGGCGGGACCAGGATGGCCCCATGGCCGCAGTGCCCGGCACCCCCGGCGAGCTGGCGATCTCCTCGCACGGCCTGACCAAGCGGTTCCGCGGCGGTCAGGTCGCGGTGGACCACGTCGACCTCGCGGTGCCGACGGGTGCCGTCTACGGGTTCCTCGGGCCCAACGGCTCGGGCAAGACGACGACCATCCGCCTCCTGCTGGGCCTGCTGCGTCCCACCGCCGGCAGCCACGAGCTGCTGGGCTCCCCGATGCCGGCCGCGCTCGGCGCGGTGCTGCCGCGGGTCGGCGCGCTCGTCGAGGGCCCCGCGTTCCACCCCTACCTGTCCGGGACGGACAACCTGCGGCGCCTCGACGCCGGCGACCGGACGGCGGACGCACGCACCGCCCCCCGGCGGATCGCCGCCGCGCTCGACCGGGTCGGACTGGGGTCCGCGGCCGGCAAGACCTACCGGCACTACTCCCTGGGCATGCGCCAGCGTCTGGGGATCGCCGCGGCGCTGCTGCGCCCGCGCGACCTGCTCGTGCTCGACGAGCCGACCAACGGCCTCGACCCGCAGGGCACGCGCGAGGTGCGCGGGCTGCTCGTCGAGCTGGCCGAGGGCGGCGCGACCGTGGTGCTGTCGACGCACCTGCTCTCGGAGGTCGAGCAGGTCTGCACGCACGTCGGCGTGATGCACCGCGGGCGGCTCGTCGCCCAGGACGCCCTGCCGGCGCTGCACGCCCGCACCGCGCCGCGCCTCGTGGTGAGCACCACGGACCAGGTGGGTGCGGCGCTCGTCCTCACGCGCCTGGGCCTGAGCGCCGTCACGCAGGACGGCGAGGAGGTGTCGGCGGTCCTGGAGCTCGTGGAGCCCGAGGCGGTGGTGCGGGCCCTCGTCCACGCCGACGTGCCAGTCCGCGGGCTCGAGGTGCGCACCGTGGACCTCGAGGAGCTGTTCGTGCAGCTGACGGGGGCGGGGTTCGATGTCAACGGGTGAACCGCGGGTCGCCGCGCCCCGGGGCACCCTGGCCCGCCTCGTGCGCTCGGAGCTGTGGCTCATCTACCGACGACGCCGCAACCTCGTGGGAGCTGTCGTGCTGTCGAGCGTGCCGGTCATCATCGCCGTCGCGGTGCGGGCGTCGGGGTCGCGGGACGCCCAGGCGTTCGTGTTCGACCAGATCACCGACAACGGCCTCTTCGTTGCGCTGGCAGCCCTGACCGTCGAGCTGCCGTTCTTCCTGCCCATCGCCGTGGCGATGATCTCGGGCGACGCGATCGCCGGGGAGGCCAACCTCGGCACGCTGCGCTACCTGCTCGTCACGCCGGTGGACCGCACCCGGCTGCTCGCGGTCAAGATGATCGGCGTCGTCGTGTTCACCGCGTCGGCCGTGCTGCTCGTGGCGGGCGTCGGGGCGCTGGCGGGGCTCGCCCTGTTCGGCGGCGGACCCCTGGTGACCCTGTCCGGCTCCGAGCTGTCGTTCGGCGCGGGGCTCGGGCGCCTCGCGATGGTCTGCGGGTACCTCACCGTGTGCCTCGTCGCGCTCGGCGCGATCGGGCTGCTGGCCTCGACGCTCACCGAGCAGCCGATCGGCGCCACCGTGGCCGTCCTGGCGATCACGCTGACCAGCCAGATCCTCGACGCGCTGCCGCAGGTGTCCGCGATCCACCCCTACCTGCCCACGCACCACTGGCTCGCGTTCGGCGACCTGCTGCGCGACCCCGTCGCGCTCGGCGGGCTGTGGCCGGGGCTCGCGTCGGCTGCGGCGTGGACCGCCGTGGCGACGTCCCTCGCCTGGGCGCGGTTCACCTCGGCCGACGTCAGCTCGTGACGCCCGGCGCGCACGGTCCCGGTGCGGCGGTGCGGGACAGGTCTACGGTCCGACCATGACCCCGATCGCCCCCGGCGGTGGCCCGCAGCTGCCCCTGCGCACCGCCGCGTCCGTGCTCGTGCCCGTCATCCTGATCTCCGTGGCCATCGCGTACGGGGGCTGGAGCGGATGGGTGCCCCTCGTCGGCCTGCTGGCCCTGCTCGGCACGCTCGCGGTGGTGTCGCCGCGCGGACGGGTGTGGGGCGCGGCGTCGCGCGGGTTCGACGAGCTCACGGGCGGCACCTCGCGGTGGCTCGAGCGCACGGGCACCTGGTGGGGCGTGGGCATGCTCGCCGTGGCGGGGTTCCTGGCGATGGCCGGGGTGACGCCCGTCTGACGCTCCCGGACGACGGCGTCCGGCGCCGGGCCGGTCGGCGCACCCGTCAGCGCGGCTCGACGTCCTGCGCGCGGAGCTCGATCCGCTGGGCGAGCTCCGCGTGCACCACGGAGTCCGGGTCGCGCAGCTCCCCCGGTCGGCCCGGCGCGCCGGGTCGGTGCGGCTCGCCCGTGGCGGCCAGGGCGCCGGTCGCTGCCACGAGCGACGCGTAGAGCGGCGGGCACGTCGGGCACGCCTCGAGATGGGCCTCGACCCGGCGAGCGCCCGCGGCGTCGAGGAGCCCGTCCAGGTAGTCGCTGACCTGGCTGCGTGCGTCCCAGCAGCGCATCGGCACTCCTCGTCTGGCGACGTCCCGCTCGGCCGCACGGGCCAGGGCGGTGACGAGCATCATCCGCCCCCGGCGGAGTCGCTGCTTGGCGGCGGGCAGGCCGATCTCGGTGATCTCGGCGATCTGCGCGACGGTCAGCCCGTCGGCGTCGTGCAGCACCACGGCGGCGCGGTAGATCACCGGGAGCCGGATGAGGGCGTCCTCGAGCTCGGCGCGGGTCTCGGCCCGCGCGACGACCACGGCCGCGTCAACCGTGTAGCTGTCCTCGCGCCAGCGCGCCTCGACCAGCTCGGCGATCTCGTCGGTGGGCACCTCCCGGTCCCGCCGGGAGTGGTCCACGGCCAGGTGGTAGGCGATCCGGTGCAGCCAGGTCGCCAGGGACGCCTCGCCGCGGAACGTCCCTGCGCGCTCGATGGCGCGGGTCAGCGTCTCCTGCACGAGGTCGTCGGCCTGCTGCGGGTCGCGGGTGAGCGTCCGCGCGAATCGCAGCAGGCCCGGGACGAGGGCGGGCAGGGCCTGCGGTACCTCGTGGGGCTGCACCCTGCCGACGCTAGCCGTCACGGACGAGGTGCCGGCACCTTGCACGTGCTCATCCCGAAGACGCGGTACAGCGGGCAGAAGCCGACGGCCGCGGTGACGAGCAGCACCGCGGCGACGACGAGCAGGACGATGCCGAGCACGCTGCCGGGGCCCGCGACGACGGCGACGACGATCGCGACGACGGCGGCGACGGCCCGGATGATCCGGTCGATGGTGCTCTCGTTGGTGGTCATGGTGTCCTCCTGGGTCCGGGTGCCGACGGCCGGCACACCTCATGGACGCAGGACGGGCGCAAAGGGATACCGGCGCGCCAGACTGGACCCGTGGACTCTCGTCACGTCGTGGTGCAGGGCAGCGTCCAGGGGGTGGGGTTCCGCTGGTCGTGCCTGGTCGAGGCGCGGCGTCTCGGCGTGCGCGGCTGGGTGCGCAACCGGTCCGACGGCAGCGTCGAGGTGGTCGCAGAGGGTGAGCCCGAGGCGGTCGGTGCGCTGGTCGACTGGCTGCACCACGGCCCCCGGTACGCCCGGGTCACGTCCGTGCGGGTGAGCCCGGCCCAGCCGCAGGGGTGGAGCGGGTTCGAGGTCGAGCCGTAGGGGTGGGCGGGGTGCGAGGCGCGCGGCCGTGCGCCGGCCGGGACGCGTCGCGACCCCGGCGGTGCACGGTCAGTCGCGGTCGCCCAGCGCGGCGAGCAGCCGGAGCACCACCGCGGCGGACCGGTCCGCCGCGTCGTCGACGTGCGTGAGGAAGTCGTCTCCCGCGGCCGGGCCGCACAGGTCGGAGATCCCCCGCACCGAGACGAACGGCACGCCGTGCACGTGCGCCGTCTGCGCCAGGGCGGTGGACTCCATGTCGGTCGACAGGGCGTGCGGGAAGGCCGCCCGCACCGCGTCGACGGAGGTCGCGTCGACGAAGGTATCGCCCGAGAGCATGGTCCCGGTGTGCACGCTCAGCTCGGGGTGCTCACCGCCCGCGGCGCCGACGAGGTCCGGGTGACCCTCGTACACCGGTGGCATCCCGGGCACCTGGCCGAGCGCGTAGCCGAACGCGCGGGCGTCGGCGCCCGTGTAGACGTAGTGCGTGCCGACGACGACGTCGCCCACCCGCACCCGGGCGTGCACGCCACCGGCGCTGCCCGCGCTGATCACCGCGCGCGGCGCGGAGAGGTGGATCGCCACGGCCGTCGCGCTCGCGGCGTTGACCAGGCCGATGCCGCACTGGACGAGGAGCACGCGTCGGCCGTGGACCGTCAGCGTGCGCTGCACGGCGTGGGCCACCCGGACGGCGTCGCCGACGCGGTCGGCGCGCTCGAGGAAGGGTGCGGACTCGTCCGCCATCGCCGTGACGACCACCGCGTCGACACGGGCGCCCGGTTCACCGGAGCCGGCCCGGAGGCCCGGACCCCCCGGACGGGTCGGCCCGCTCACGCGGTCACCGTGCTCCATGCGGCGCGCTCGGCGAGGAAGGCCGTCGCGGCGGCCTGCGCGCCCTCGAGGGTGTGGTTGGCGCCCCAGCCGCACTGGACCTCGTTGGCGGCCGGAACCTCGGTGGCGCGCACCACGTCGGCGAGCGTCGCCGCGATGAGGTCGTGCACCGCCTCGTCGGTCCAGTCGCCCTGGAGGATGAGGTAGAAGCCCGTCTGGCAGCCCATCGGAGAGAAGTCGACGACCTGGCCCGAGTGGTTGCGCGAGTGCTCCGCGAACAGGTGCTCGAGCGAGTGCACCACGGGCATCTCGAGGTGCGCGACGTTGGGCTGGGTGAAGCGCACGTCGTACTTGCTGATGACGTCGCCGGCGGGCAGCACCTTGTGGTCGGCCAGCCGGACGTACGGCGCGACGACGGTGCGGTGGTCGAGGTTGAACGACTCGACGTTCATGCGGGGCTGGTCGGTCACGGTGACGTCCTTCCGGGGGCCGGCGTGCGGCGGTGCGGGCTGGTCGGGATGGTCGGGCTGCGTCCATTGTCGACCATCGCAGCCGGTCGAGGGCTACGGGTGATGCTGCGCAGGTGCGAGCTCGGGGGTGTCGGCACGGGAGCAGGTGCGGGGTACCGGATGCGGGGCTCCGGCGTCCGTCACGCCGCCCGTGGGGGTCGCCCGTGCGGGTCGCGACATCGTGGGCTCCCGCTCGCTCGGTCCGTGTCGGACCCCGGGACTAGGATTCGAACAGACGTTCGATGGGATCGAGACCGGGGAGGACCAGCCGTGGCAGACCTCACCCCACCGGCGCTGCGCCGGTCCACGTCCTGGGCCGAGCGGTTCCCCGACGCCGCGCTCCTCGACGGCGCCCTGCCTGGCGAGGGCCTCGTCGCGTTCCTCGACAGCCTCGACCCGGCGGACATCGACGCACCGACCCTCCTCGAGGTCGTGGCGGGCTGGGACCGGGTCGCCTCGTGGGCCGCGGCGCGCCAGGCCCTCGCGGTGGCGGAGATGGTGCGCCGCGCTCCGAGCTCGCACGTCGAGTTCATCGCCGACGAGGTCGGCGCCCGCCTCGGCGTCTCGCGGCGCGCCGCCCAGGACGTGGTCGACCTCGCGACGGGCCTCGACGCCTACCCCGCCGTCCACGGCGCACTCGGCCGCGGCGACGTCGACCGGCGCAAGGCCCAGCTCCTCCTCACCGAGACGGAGCACCTCCCCGCGCCCACGGCCCGGGCGATCCACGACGTCGTCCTGCCGCGGGCGGCGCACCTGTCCGCACCGCAGCTGCGGCTGGCCGTCCGCCGTGCCGAGGCAGGTCTGGAGCCCGCCGCCACCGCGGGGCGGGCGCAGCGTGCCCGGGGAGACCGTTGCGTGCGGATGGTGCCGGCACCCGACGCCATGGCGTGGATCCATGCCCTGCTCCCGGCCCCGGACGCGATCGCGGTCCTCACGGCCGTCGACGCCCTGGCCGCGTTCGCCGCGCCGGAGGACGATCGCACGGCCGACCAGCGCCGGGCCGACGCGCTGAGCGACCTGTGCCGACGCACCCTCGACGCGGGCGTCGGCCCGGACGGCACGCCGTTGCCCGTGCGCCAGCACCGCCGCCCGCACCTCCAGGTCACCGTCTCGGCCGCGACGCTCGCCGCCCACGCCCAGGGGATCGCCGGTGTCGCCGAGCTCGCGGGGTACGGCCCCGTGCCGTTCGCCTCCGTCGCGCACCTCGTCGCGGCGGCGACGTGGCGGCCGGTCCTCACGGACGACGAGACCGGCGTGGTGATCGCCGTCGGGGACCGCACCTACCGCCCGAGTGCCGGCCTGGCTGCCCTCGTGGCGGCGCGCGACACCACCTGCACCTTCCCCGGCTGCCGGATCGCCGCCCAGCGTTGCGACCTCGACCACATCGACCCGTTCGACCCGGTCCGCCCCGCCGAGGAGCAGACCATCGAGACCAACCTGCACCCGCTGTGCCGCCACCACCACCGGCTCAAGACCGCCGGCCGGTGGCGGGTCGAGCGCGACCCCGTCACCGCGGTGACGACCTGGCACGGCCCGGCCGGCCGGAGCTACACGCGCGACCCGGTCCCCGCCGACCCCGCACGCTGGGACGTGCCGCGGCGGGTGGCTCGGCCGGTGGCTGGGCCGGCCGGCCGCGGGGACGAGGACGTACCGCCGCGGGCGACGCGGCCGCTCGGGGAGGAGTCGGCAGTGCGGACTCCTCCGGACCCGCCGGACGCGGGTGGCCCGACGCCGTTCTGAGGTACGGGCGCAGTGACCTCGGCGCGCGACCCACCGGACCGGGCGCCCGTGCCCGGTCCGTGCTCACCGCCTGGGGCTAGTCCCAGAACGGGGGGAGGTCGTCGACCTCGAGGTCGACGACGGCGAGGATCGCCGACTCGCGCTCGAGCTGCATCGTGGTCATGCCCTCCCCATCGGCACCCGCCGCGCGACCTCAAGGCGCAGTCGGGTCAAGGGTGGGCAAATCTTCTGCACCACCTACGCCACCTGCACCACGAGCGCCGACGCGCGCGGCGCCGCTGGCCCCACCACCCGCTCCCGACGGCTAGCGTGCAGGCAGGGGTTCCGCCCCACGAGCTTCGGGGGGCAGCCGGATGACCATGGACTACGCCGTCGTCACCGGCGGCCTGCGCAAGACCTACCGCGGACGCCGCGGACGCCAGGTCGCCGTGGAGAACCTCGACCTGGCCGTCCCCGTCGGCGGCGTCCACGGCTTCCTCGGCCCCAACGGCTCGGGCAAGACCACCACCATCCGGATGCTGCTCGGACTCGTCCGTGCCGACGCCGGCACGATGCGCATCTTCGGGCACCCGGTTCCGCAGCAGCTGCCCGATGTCGTCGGCCGCGTCGGCGCGATCGTCGAGTCGCCCAAGTTCTTCCCGGCCTTCAGCGGGCGCCGCAACCTCGACCTGCTCGCCCAGGCGATCGGCGCGCCCCGGACCCGCGTCGACGAGGTGCTCACGGCCACCGCCCTGCACGACCGTGCCTCCGACCGGTACAGCGGCTACTCCCTCGGCATGAAGCAGCGTCTGGCGATCGCGGCGACCCTGCTCAAGTCCCCCGACCTTCTGATCTTCGACGAGCCCACCAACGGCCTCGACCCGGCCGGCATCCACGAGATCCGCCAGACGATGCGACGCCTGGCCGGCGAGGGCCGCACGGTCCTGGTGAGCAGCCACATCCTGGCCGAGGTCGAGCAGGTGGCCGACACCGTGTCCATCATCGGGCGCGGCAGGCTCCTGGCCTCGGGCACCGTCGCCGAGGTGATCGGCGAGCGCACCGCCGCCGTCCGCGTCGGCGTGCCGGACCCAGCCGCGGCGCTCCAGGTCCTCACCACCGGCGGCATGCTCGCCGTCCTCGACGGCGACGCGCTGCGGGTGGAGGGAGAGCCCGACCCCGGCAGGATCACCTGGCTCCTCGGGCAGCACCAGATCTGGGTGCAGTCGCTCGTCCCGCAGCGCGCCGGCCTGGAGTCGGTCTTCCTCGAGCTCACCAGCGGCTCAGCGCTCGACAGCCCGGCGGCCGGCCCGCCCGCAGCACCGACCGACGCGTCCACCGACGAGGCCAGCGGGGAGGTCCGGCGATGACCCGCCTGGTGTGGGTGGAGCTGCAGCGGCTGGCCGCCCGACGCCTCGTCCTCGGCGCCCTGCTCGCGACCCTCGTGGCGATCGGCCTCGTGCTGTGGGGCACTGCGGCCACCGTCCGCCCGCTGACCGCTGCCCAGCTGGAGGAAGCGGAGCGCGCGTACGCCCTGGCGCTGGCGGACTGGGAGGAGAACGGCGAGGAGCAGGTCGCGCAGTGCCGCGAGGACCAGGAGCGCGAGCGCGAGGCCAGCGACGACCCGACGCTCGACTTCGGCTGCGACCAGATGGGGGCCCCGGAGCGCGCGTGGTACGTCCCCGTGGCCCCGGCGCTGGAGGACACCCTGCCCGGTGTCCTCGCACCCGTGACCTTCCTCATCGGGTTCATGGCCCTGCTCGTCGGCGCGACGTCCACCGCAGCGGAGCTCAGCTCGGGTGCGATCACCACGTGGCTGACCTTCGAGCCCCGGCGGCTCCGTGTCTACGCGAGCAAGGTCCTCGCGGTCGGTGCGGGGCTGGTGCCCGCCGCCGTCCTGACGCTCGCCCTGCTCGTGGCCGGAGTCTGGGCCGTCCACGCCCAGCAGGACCTGGCGGGCACGATGTCCGGTGCCGACTGGCAGGACACCCTGGGCACGACGCTTCGGATGCTCGTCGTCATCGTGCTGGGCGGCGTCGCCGGAGCCGCCATGGGCATCTGGATGCGGCACACCGCGGCAGTGCTGGGTGTGGTCGTCGGCTACGCGATCCTCGTGGAGAACCTGCTCGGGGCTCTCGTGCCGCGGCTGCAGCCGGCGCTCGTCCTGCTCAACGTCTCAGCCTGGGTCCAGGATGGGGCGGCGTACTACGTGTCGCAGTGCACGACGTCGTCCCAGGGCACCTCGTGCGAGTACGTCGAGCAGACGCTGTCGCTGGCTCAGGGTGCCGCATACCTCGGAGGACTCTGCATCCTGGTGGTCCTCGGGGCGGGACTGGTCTTCCGACGTCGAGACGTGGGCTGAGCCGGTCACCTCGGAGCGGGTCCCTCAGACGCGGTCAGGTCAGGGCCGGACCCGTCAGAGCCGGTCGCGTCGGAGCCGGA
>NZ_DAORSQ010000070.1:11621-14228 GCF_035443605.1 Actinotalea sp.
CCGTCAGAGCCGGTCGCGTCGGAGCCGGACCCGTCAGAGCCGGTCGCGTCGGAGCCGGACCCGTCAGAGCCGGAGCCGTCAGCCGCGCGGCGTGTCCAGGTCCCAGAACGATCGGAACCCGTCGAGCCACGCCGCCGCATCCCGCAGCGGCCGCGGGTCCAGGCTGCTCGTCCGCCACTGCGCCTCGCGGCCACGCACCACCAGCCCAGCGCGCTCGAGGACAGCCAGGTGCCGGGACACCGCCTGGAGCGTCATGGGAAACGGCTCGGCGAGCTCGCCCACCGTCGCGTCGCACCGGGCG
Source organism: Actinotalea sp. (assembly GCF_035443605.1). Taxonomy (NCBI): domain Bacteria; kingdom Bacillati; phylum Actinomycetota; class Actinomycetes; order Micrococcales; family Cellulomonadaceae; genus Actinotalea; species Actinotalea sp. Next base: position 11,923 of record NZ_DAORSQ010000070.1, read on the forward strand.
AGGCGGGCGAGGATCGCGCGTCGCGTCGGGTCCGCCAGCGCACGGAACACAGGGTTGAGGGTCTCGGGCGGTGGCCCGACGACGCCCTCACGTGCGATCATGCGCTTATTCAACCATATGGTTGCTCAATGTAGTGGTTGCGTGCAGGACAGGTGCGGACGCCGGGAACACGGACGTTCGGGGACAGGCCGGGCCCTTCGGGCGGCACCGCTACGCGGCGATCGTCAGGAGATCGGCTCGCGTCCGCGCCAGCGGTCGATCTCGCGGCGCTCACGTTTGGTCGGGCGTCCCGCCCCCCTGTCCCGCGCGGCGACGACCGCGGGGACCTCCTCGCGCGGCGGTGGCGGTGGCGTGAGGTCGGTCATCGCCTCGGCCGCGAGGGGAGCCGACACCCGCTTGACCAGCAGCCGCTGCACCCTGACGATGCGCTCGACCCCCGCCAGGCGGACCCGGACCTCGTCGCCGATCCCCACCGTGGTCGCGGGCTTCGCGCGATCGCCGTTGACGCGCACGTGACCGGCGCGGCACGCCGTCGCGGCGGCCGTCCGCGTGGAGAAGAGACGCACGCCCCACGTCCAGGCGTCCACCCGCACCTTGGTCGTCGTGGCGTCCACCCGACCAGCGTAGGCAGCGATCCGCGCGAGGGCTCCCCCGCCGCGCCACACCCGGACGGGCAGCAGCACGGGGACCCGCAGCCGCCCCGCCGCACCACCACCGGCGTCACGCCACGTCAGGTCAGGTCAGGTCAGGTCAGGTCACGTCACGTCACGTCACGTCACGTCAGGTCACGACGTTGACCGGCGCGCCGTCCAGGTAGGCCTCGACGCAGGCCACCGCCCCCGCGGCCATCCGCCCGAGCGCCTGCGGCGTACGGAAACCGAGGTGCGGACTGAGCACCGTGCCCGGCACCGAGAGCAGCGGGTCGTCCGCCGCGAGCGGCTCGGGGTCGAAGACGTCCAGGGCGGCACGCACGTCGCCGCGGGCCAGCCGCCGCGCGAGGGCGCCCGGCTCGACCAGCTCGCCCCGTGCCGAGTTCACCAGGATCGATCCTGCGGGCAGGAGGTCGAGAAGCTCCGGGGTGACGATGCCCCGGGTCTCCGCACAGAGCGGCAGGTGCAACGACACGACGTCGGCCCCGAACGCCTCGCGCAGGGTGCAGGGGGTGCCGTGCACCGCCGCCAGCGCCGCCGGGTCCACCGTGCGGTCCCAGACCAGCACCCGCATCCCGAGCGCGTCGAGCATCCGCGCCACGGCGCGGCCGATGCCGCCGAAACCCACCACGGCGGCCGTCGAGCCGGCGAGCTCGCGCCCCAGCCACCCGGTCCATCGCCCGGCGCGCACCGCACGGTCCGCAGCGGGCAGGTCGCGCGCCGCCGCGAGCAGCAGGCCCAGGGTCAGCTCGGCCACGGCCTGGTCGCCGTACCGCACGACGTTGGTCACCGTGACGCCGAGCTCCCGCGCCAGGGGCAGCGACACGTACGACTCCGCGCCCGTCCCGCTGAAGGCCACGAGCCGTAGGCGCCCAGCCCCGGCGCGCAGCGCGTCGTCGGGCAGGTGGGTGGTGAGCAGCACGACGTCGGCCCGCGCCACCCGCTCGACGAGCGTCGCCTCGTCCGGCACGTCGTCGGCGATGACCACCTCGCCGAGCGCGGCGAGGCGGTCGCGCAGTGCAGGCTCGGCGAACAGCCGGGCCAGGCCGCCGTCGGCGCTGGGGCACACGATCCGTGGTCTCACGGCGCCGAGGCTAGCGGCCCCGTGTGACGCCGGGATGTCGAGGTCCCCGCGCCGCCGGCCGACCCGCCGTGCGGCCGACCTCTCCGGTGGCTCACTCCTCGCCCGTGGCCCACCCCTCCCGCGGGCCCGCCCACCCGCAAGCGGTCACCCCCGGGCGCGGTGCGCCAGGTAGTAGCCGATGAGGCCCTGCGTCGACGGGTCCTGGGCCTCGAGGGCCACGGTGTCCCCGGCGACGGCCGGCGCGATCTCCATGGCGAGCTTCTTGCCCAGCTCGACGCCCCACTGGTCGAAGGAGTCGATCCCCCAGACGATGCCCTGGACGAAGGTGATGTGCTCGTACAGCGCGATGAGCTGGCCCAGCACCGACGGGGTGAGCGCCGGGGCCATGATCGACGTGGTGGGACGGTTGCCGCCGAAGACCTTGGCCGGGACGAGGTCCTCCGCGGTGCCCTCCGCACGGACCTCGTCGGCCGTCTTGCCGAAGGCGAGGGCCTTGGTCTGGGCGAAGAAGTTGGCGAGGAACAGCTCGTGCACGTCCGGGGCGCCGGGAGCCGCCGTGTCCACCAGCGGGT
>NZ_DAORSQ010000071.1:0-14202 GCF_035443605.1 Actinotalea sp.
CACGCTCGTCGCGGCGATCGACTACCTCTTCGAGCGCGGCGCGCGCGACGTGACGTGCATCTGCCTCATCGCGGCCCCCGAGGGCCTCGCGGTGGTCGAGCAGCACGTCGGCGACCGGGCCGACGTCACCGTGGTGGTCGCCTCCGTCGACGAGCGGCTCAACGAGAAGGCCTACATCGTCCCCGGCCTGGGCGACGCTGGCGACCGCCTCTACGGCCTGGTCTGAGCCACCCGGGCGCCCCTCGGCACCCCCGCCGGGCCCGGTCCCCCGGCCCCCGGCCGCCCAGGCGTCCAGGCGTCCACGATGCGAGACCAGGCGCCCTTCCCCTTGGTCCCTGACCTCCGAACGGTCACACTGAGGTGTTGACTTCCGTCGGAAGCCATGTGACGCACCGCTCCGCCTCTGGCGGTGCGTCCGGGCTCCGACGGAACACGGGCCGCGGTGGACGCGCTCGCGGGCTGGGGGGCTCACCGACCGGGGCCCCGTGGCTCCCTGCGCCCCCGCGGTCCGTCATGGGATCGTCCTGGTCCGCTCGGGGGATGCTGGTTCAGGACGAGCACTGCCGGGTCGCGTGACGGGAGACCTCCGTGATCCGGCAGTGCACCCCCACGGCAGTGCACCCCCGACGGCTGTGCACCCCCGACGGCAGCGCACCCCCGGCTACCGGCTCCGGACCACCACGATGAGCAGCATCGTCACGGCGAAGCCCACCGCGTAGTTCGCCACGAGGAACTGCCGCCAGCCCCGGTTGGCGCGCGCTGCGTCGTCGTCGGGCACCGAGCGGTAGGGCCAGGCCAGCGCGACGTACGGCAGCACCAGCGGGGCGGCCAGCGGCCCCGGCCACGGGGTCGCGAGCAGCAGCGTGCCGCCCGCCAGCCACAGGACGATGCTCAGCCGCGCCGTGGTCGCGGCGCCCAGCACCGTGGCGACGGAGGCGATGCCGCCCGCGCGGTCCGCGACGACGTCCTGCACCGCGCCGAACGCCTGGCTGGCCATCCCCCACAGGAAGAACGCGGCGAGCGCCAGCCACGCCGTGCGCCCGATCGGCGCGCCCGCCAGCACCAGCCCGTAGAGCGCCGGGGAGACGAAGTGGGTGCTCGACGTCATCGAGTCGAGCACCGGCCGCTCCTTGAACCGCAGTCCCGGCGCCGAGTACGCCACCACGGCGAACAGCGACCCGGCGAGCACCAGCGCGGCCGTGGCCGACCCGACCGCCACGAGGTAGGCGACGAACGGGACCGGCAGCAGGGTCGAGGCGAGCAGCGTGGTGCGGTGCACGCGACGGTCCAGCAGCGCGCCCTCGACGCCGCCCTTGCGCGGGTTGCGCAGGTCCGACTCGTAGTCGAAGACGTCGTTGATCCCGTACATCAGCAGGTTGTAGGGGATGAGGAAGAAGAGCGTCCCCACGACGAGCCGGGCGTCGACGCCGTCCGAGGCCAGCAGGTACGCGGCGGCGAACGGGTAGGCCGTGTTGACCCAGCTCAGCGGCCGGGAGGCCGTCACGAGGGAGCGGAGCACGCCGCCTGCCGACGTGGACCGGGGCTCGGTCATGCGTCCTCCTCGGGGGCGCCACCGGAGGCGGCCGGCCGGGGCGACCCGACGCGCCCGCCGAGCAGGTGCCACAGCGCGGGCAGCAGCAGCACGCCCGCCAGCGGATAGGTGAAGTCCTCCAGCGGGGCCACCCCCACGCGCAGGCCGGAGATGTGCTCTGCCGCGTAGTCGACCAGGCCGGCGGAGATCATGAGGTTGTCGAACACCGCCGTGAGCACCCACAACGCGACGAGCGCGGCGAGCAGGGCGCGTGGGACCACGCGGCGCCGGGCCGGCACCAGCGCGAGGGCCGCGAGCAGCACGAACGGCAGCGACACGAGCACGTAGGTCATCGCGGACCTCGCTCCCGGCGCGCCACGAACCACCGCGCGGAAGCGAGGTAGAGGTTCATCGTGAGGTAGCTCAGGAAGGTGAGGAACAACAGCTCCTCGACCGGCAGCTCCCGTGCCACGAGCAGCCCGGACATGTACGGCGTCTGCCCGCGGAAGAAGACCCCGGCCCCGATCCCCACGAGGTCCCACACCACGAAGAAGGCGACACCGCCGGCGAGCACGGCGGCGCCGCGCACCAGCCCGCCAGCCAGCAGCAGCCGGTGGCGCAGGTCGAGGGCCAGCATGCCGGCGAGCGACACGATCAGCGCGGCCCCGTAGGCCAGGCTCATCCGACCTCGCCCAGCGGTCCCGTCGACGTGTCCCCGCGCAGCCGCTTGACCACGAGCTCCGCGCTGATGAGGCACATCGGCAGCCCGATCCCCGGGGTCACCGACCCGCCGGCGTAGAGCAGCCCGTCGACCTTGTGGGCCGTGTTGTCCGCGCGGAAGAGCGCACTCTGCCGCAACGTGTGCGCGGGGCCCAGGGCGGTGCCGCGCCACGCGCGCAGGTCGTCCGCCCAGTCGGCCGGGCCGACGGTGCGGCGCACGACGATGCGCTCGGCGAGGTCGGGCACGTCGGCCCATGCGGCGATCTGCGCGATGGCGCGGTCGGCGACCTGCTCCACCCACGCGTCCCCGGCGCCGTCGAGCCCGCCACGGCCGGCGCGCACGTCCGCCGGCACGGGCACGAGGATGACGAGGTTCTCGTGGCCCGCCGGCGCGGCGGACGGGTCGGTGGCCGTGATCCGGCTGAGGTAGACGGAGGTCGGGTCCGGCATCGGCGCGGGCGGCGCGCCGGTGAGCGGGGCGAAGATGTGGTCGAACGTCTCGTTCCACGCCTCGGCGAAGAACAGCGAGTGGTGCGCCAGCTGCGGCAGCGCGCCGCGCACGCCGAGGTACACCATGACCGTGCTGGGGCCGGGTACCTGCCGGCTCCACCAGCGGGGCGTCCGCGAGCGCAGACCGGCTGGCAGCAGGTGCTGCTCGGTGTGGAACAGGTCGGCCGTCGAGACCACGAGGTCCGCGTCGAGCGTGCGCTCGGCACCCCCGCCGCCGTCCCCGACCGCCGCGGTGCGGTAGCGCACGCCGGTGGCGCGTGCGCTGCGCCCGCCCGGCCGGCCCCTGCCGGGTGACGGCTCGGTGAGGATCGCGGTGACGTCCGCACCCGTCACCACGCTCGCGCCGGCCTTCTCGGCGACCCGGCGCACCGCGTCGATGAGCGTGCCGAACCCGCCCTGGGGGTAGAGCACCCCGTCGACGAGGTCGAGGTGGCTCATGAGGTGGTACATGCTCGGCGTCAGCGCCGGGGCGGAGCCGAGGAAGACGGCAGGGTAGCCGAGCACCTGGCGCAGCCGCGTGTCGGTGACCGTCGCCTCGATGCGGCCCTGGAGGGACTGGGTGAGCAGCCGGCCGAGCCGAGGCGTGCGCGTCAGCACGTCGCGGTTGACCAGCGGCACCAGCGAGGCGAAGGTCGTGTAGAGGAAGTGCCGCACGGCCATCGTGTAGGTGTCCGACGCCGAGGCGAGGTACGCCCGCAGCCGCTCGCCGGCACCGGGCTCCACCCGCTCGAAGAGCGCGACGCTGTCCTCGAGGTCCGAGCGCAGGTCCAGGGGGTCGGCGTTCTCGTAGTAGACCCGGTACGCCGGGTCGAGCCGCACGAGGTCGAGCTCCTCGGCTGCGCTGGTGCCCATGAGCGCGAAGAAGTGCTCGAAGACCTCGGGCATGAGGTACCACGACGGGCCCAGGTCGAACCGGAAGCCGTCCAGCGTGAACGAGGACGCGCGGCCGCCGACGTCGTCCCTCGCCTCCAGGACGGTGACGGCGAACCCCTCGCGGGACAGCAGGGCGGCCGTGGCCAGCCCGGCGATCCCCGCCCCGACGACGACGGCGGTGGGCATCAGGCACCGCCCCCGCGCAGCAGCGCCCGCGCGGCGAGCCGGGCCTTGACGGGACCGGGCACACGCACCCGGGTGCGCAGCACCTCGTCGGCCGGCGTGGCGGCGAGCCGCGCGGCGAGCTCGGCGAACAGGGCGTAGGCGACGCCGACGGCGCGACGGGCCGGGGCGGGCAGCCGGGGCAGCGCGAGGGCGGCGACGTGCAGGTCGGCGGCGATGTCGGCGAGCACGGCGGCCTTGGCCTCCTCGGTGAGGTGTGCGGGGTCGACGTCAAGGTACCGGCGCCCGAGTGTCTCGTAGTCCTCCGCGAGGTCCCGCAGGAAGTTGACCTTCTGGAACGCCGCCCCGAGGCCCTGCGCCCCCGGCGCCAGCTCCTCGTAGCGCGCCTGGCGCCGGGCAGCGGGCTCGTCGAGCAGGAAGACCCGCAGGCACATGAGGCCGATCACCTCGGCCGAGCCGTAGACGTAACGGCGCAGCGAGGCCTCGTCGTGCTCCGTGACGTCGAGGTCCATCCGCATCGCGGCGAAGAGCGGCGCGGTGAGCTCGGTGCCGAACCCGACGTGCCGCGCGGTCGCGGCGAAGGCGTGCACGAGGACGTTGGTCGAGTACCCGCTGGCCATCGCCGCCTCGGTCTGGGCCTCGAGGTCGTCGAGCAGTCGCCGGGCCTGGGTGCCGGCCCCCGCCGCGACGCTGGCACCGTCCACGACCTCGTCGGCGAGCCGCACCAGCGCGTAGACCGTGCGGATGTGCGCGCGCTGGGCCGCCGGCAGCAGGCGCGTGGCCAGGCCGAAGCTCGTCGAGTACCTGGCGATGAGCGCGTCGGCCGCCTGCTGGGCGACCTCGTCGTACAGCGCGAGCCGGTCGGTGTCGACGGCGCGCGCCCTCAGACGACCAGCCACCGGGCCTCCTCGATGTGGCGGCTGACGTCCGCGAGGGCGCGCCGGATCTGGTCGGTGACGGCGCCGACCACGGGCACCAGCCCGGCAGGCAGGCGGCCCGCGTCGAGGCGGCGCGTGACCTCGTCGATCTCGGCAAGGACGGCCCGCTGGACCAGCCCGGGGGCGACGGACCGGGCCAGCGCGCGCCGCATGCGCGCGGCCGTCGCCTCGTCGAGGTCGGGGCGGCCGAGGTGGTCGGCGAGCTCGTCCCACACCGGCATGTCGCGCGCGTGCAGCATGAGCGGGGTCCGCTTGCCCTCGCGCAGGTCGCTGATGTTGCTCTTGCCGGTCTCCGACTCCGGGGCGAACACCCCGAGCAGGTCGTCGACGAGCTGGAACGCGCGGCCGAGCAGGCGTCCGTGGTCGTCGAGCTCCGCCAGCACGGCGGGGGACGCGCCCGCGAGGATCGCGCCGGCCTGGAGCGGTGCGCGGAACGAGTACATCGCCGTCTTGGACTCGGCGACGCGCATCGACTCCTCCAGCGTGGGCGCGTGCAGGCCGAGGCCGTAGGCGGTGTCCGCGAGCTCCCCGCCCGCGGACACCAGCAGCGTCTCGTCGAGCAGGTCCATGAGCGCGGCGCGCGCGTGCGGCGGTGCGGCCTCGGTGGCGACCAGCCGGTGGGCCTGCCCCAGCGCGAGGTCCCCGGCCAGCACTGCTGCCGCTGCGGCCCAGCGGTCGGCGCGGGCAGCGTCGTGCCCACGGGCGATCGCGTCGGCGCGCATCGTCTCGGCGAGGTTGGGCCGGCCGCGGCGCATGGTGTCGCCGTCGATGAGGTCGTCGTGGATGAGGAACGCCGTGTGCAGCAGCTCGAAACCCGCCGCGATGCTCACGGCCGCCTGCGGGTACGGGTTGCCCAGCGCCGTGTGCGCACCGATGACGATCGCGGAGCGGAACCGCTTGCCGCCGCGAACGCTGCGTGCGATCTCGGCCCAGAGCAGGCCGTACTGGGGGCCGAAGGACGCCGAGCGCAGCGACGCGCACTCGAGCGCGCCGTCGAGCACCCGGTTGACCTGCGCCTCGATGTCGGGCGCGAGGACCACGGCGAGCGGGCTCACGGCTCGCCGCCGGAGAGCAGCACGAGGTCGGGGGCGGACTGGACCAGCCAGGGGCTCAGCCCCCACGGCGCGGCGGCGACCGCGCGACCCAGGGCGGCGGGGTCCACCCAGGCATGGTCCATGACCTCGTCTGGGTCGGGGGCCAGCGTGGAGCCGGGCGCCAGGCGCGCCGTCCACACGGGGCAGATCTCGTTCTCGACGACGCCCGAGGCGTCCACGGCGCGGTAGCGGAAGTCCGGCAGCACCAGCGTGAGGTCGGTCAGCTCGACGCCCAGCTCCTGGCGGGCGCGTCGGCGCACGGCGTCGTCCCCCGCCTCGCCGGGCGCGGGGTGGCCGCACACGCTGTTGGTCCACACCCCCGGCCAGGCGGCCTTGCCCAGCGCGCGGCGCGTGACCAGCACGTGGCCCGCGTCGTCGAGCACGTGGCAGGAGAACGCGAGGTGCAGGGGCGTGTCGGCGGTGTGCACGGTGGCCTTGTTCGCCACGCCGCAGGGCGTGCCGTCCTCGGTCAGCAGCACCACCAGCTCGGCACCCGCCATCGTCGCCTCCAGGTCTCACCGAAACTCAGCATGCTGAGGATAGGCGAAGCGGGGCAGGGTGTCGCCCCGGACGGCGCGCCGTGGTCGGCGCCCGCGGCGGTCCGGCTACCGCGGCGCCGTCGTCACGGTGACCGCACCGATGAGGTACTGGTCTCCCGTGGTCGAGGCCGCCAGGCGGTTGAGCCCCTCGGCCAGCGCGGCCGGGCGGAACGCCTTGGCGTCCATCCCCAGGGCGTTGGCGTAGGCGGAGCCCACGGCCGTCGAGGTGAACGCGTCGTTGACCAGGCCGTCGGTGCCGTCCCAGCGCACCGGGGTCAGCGCGGCGCCGTTGAGCGTGAGCCGGTCACCGCCGCCGGAGCCGTTGCGGTCGCCCTCCCAGGCGACCACCCCGATGCGCGCCAGGCTGCTCGCCGGCGCCTCGAAGGCGAACGTGGTGGAGGCGTTGGAGGCGATCCAGGCACCGCCGTCGTACACCGAGACGTCCTGGTGCAGGCCGGGCAGCGCGTAGACGACCACGAGCGACCAGCCCGCGTAGTACGTCGGGGTCCCGTTGAGCCGGGTCGCCGACCGCACCGCTCCGTCCACCGACCAGGCTCCCGCGCCACCGTCGGCGACCTGGTCGGTCACGTCGGCGAAGGCCTGGTAGTACTCACGGCTGACGTCATCGGTGACCAGCGCGATCACGGCGCCGTCGACCGGCGCCGCGGGGGTGCCGGGGGCCGTCAGGGACACGGAGGTGGGGGAGCCGACGGCGAGGGCCTGGTCGCCGCCCGTCCAGGTGTCGGCGACCGGACCCCCGGCGTAGCGGTTGGCGGACCAGTACAGCCCGGCGAAGGTGACCTCGGCGCCGGCGGGCAGCTCGAGCGTCGCGGCCGAGGCGAGCGGCGCGCCGGCCGCGTCCGTGAGCGGCACCATCGCGAAGCTGTTGTTGGACGACGTGCCGCCGAGGTTGGCCATCGCCGTGCGGCAGCCGGCATCCGTCTGGTCGCACGCCAGGAGCGGCGCGCCGATCTCGGTGGCGCGGTAGCCCAGCGTCGCGTCGGCCGACCAGCTGCCGCGCGGGCTCAGACCGGCGGAGGCGATCCTCAGGGTCGCGGTCGAGGTGAGGACGGCGGCGTCCTGCGCCGAGGTGACCTCGACGACGACGCGCTGGGCCGTCGCGGCGGAGGCCGTCGCCGGCAGCACGAGCGAGGCGGAGGCGCCCGGGTCGAGCGACGCCAGCCGGCACAGCGCGACCTGGTCCGTCACGCGCTCGCACGTCCAGCCGACGGCCTGGCCGGCGCGGTCGAGCGCGTCGAACGCGACCGTGGCCGGCAGGGTGACGCGCGCGACGACGTCACGGGCGGCCGCCGTGCCGCCGTTGCTCACGGCGAAGGAGAGCGTGCCCGACGCGTCCTGGACGAGATCCGCTGTGACGGCGCGCGAGAACGTCAGGTCGGAGGCGATGACGTCGAGCGTGGTCGCCGCCTCGGCCGACAGGCCGGCCGAGCGGACGGTCGCGGTGACGACGCCTTCGGTCTGGCCGTTGGCCTGGATCGCCAGGAGCAGCGGGGCCGAGGCGCCCGGAGCCAGGGCGTCCGCGAGCGTGCACGTCACGACGACGTTGCTGCCAGGGGGAGCCGTGCAGGTCCACGCCGTCGGCAGACCGAGCTCGACGGGGAACACGCCCGCGGGCAGCGCGACCTGCGCCTCGAGGCCGCCGACCGACGTGCCACCGGTGTTGGTGACGTCGAGCGTGACGACCCGGGGCTCGCGCCGCTGCAGGGTGGTCCCGGCGGGCAGCCCCGCGCTCAGGGCGCCGGCGACCGAGCGCACCGACAGGGTGACGGACGTGGTGGCCGCCGCAGCGGGGACCCGGACGCCCAGGTCCGTGGTGACGTCGACGTCGACGAACGGGGCACCGTCGGTCAGGTCCAGCGCCGGGGCGGTGACGTCGAGCACCAGCGGCCGGGCGCTGCGCGGGGCCAGCGCCGCCACGACGCAGTCCAGGGTCCCGGGGCTTGCCGCGGAGCAGCTCCAGCCCCCGGCTGCCCGCGGGGTCAGGGTGAGACCGGCCGGCAGGTCAGCCGGCAGGTCGACGAGCACGTGCACGTCGCGCTGCGTGGTCCCGCCGGTGTTGCTCACGGGCACGGTCAGGGCGACGGAGGTGGGTGCGGCGGCGACCGCCTGCAGCACGAGCGGCGTCAGCGGCCCGGTGGCGACCTTGGCCGGCGCCGACGCGAGCCGTGCCGTCAGGGACGTGCTGGTGGCGGCGGCCTGACCGGGGGCCCACGTGGAGATCCGCACGCCGAGGTCGCGCTCGCCGTCGAGGGCGGCGTCGTCGACGAGCACCGAGGCGTGCAGCGTGCTGCGCGACCGGGCGGCCAGGCCCGGCAGGGCGCACTGCGCGGTGGTCGCGCTGACCCGCGTGCAGGTCCAGGCTGTGGGCGCCGCGGTGGGCACGGCCGCGCCGCCGCCGCCGCCCGGGACCCCGGCGATGGCCTGGACGTCCCAGTCGACGCCGGGGTCGAACGTGAAGAGCGTGGAGACCTGAGCCGCGGCGCCGCCCGCGTTCGCGACCGTGACGTCGACCTGCTCGCGGACACCCGCGACGAACGTCACGGGGGAGATCGGGTCGAGCACGAGGTTGGCCGGGTCCGTCACGGGCACCACGGTCGGCGTGCGGTCCACGGGCGTCGTCGGGCCGTCGGCGACCTCGGGTGCGTCCGCGGGGCCGTCGGTCTCACCGCCCGGTGCACCGGGCGCCGTGCCGGGGTCGGCCGGGTCCGTGGGCGTCGCCTCGTCGAGGGGCTCGGTCGCGGTCTCGGTCTGCGGCGCCTCGGTCTCCTCGACCGCGGCCGGAGGGGCCTGCTGGTCGTCCTGGGTCGTGAAGGCGCCGAGCACACCGGCCACACCCACCGCGACCGCGGCGACGGTCACCGCTGCGGCCGCGCCGATGACGGCGAGCGGGGCGGAGGCGATCAGGGCGAGCAGGCCGCCCGAGGCCGCGCCGCCGGCACCGCCCGCGACGCCGACGGACGTGCCGGCCGTCACCGCACCCGCACCGCCGCCCGCGGCGGCGCCGGAGCCCGCGGAGCCGGTGGCCGCGGCCGCCGGGGCTGCGGGCGCACCGCCGACGAGCACGGCGGCGCCCGCGGCGACGGCCGCGATCCCGGAGGCGGCGCCGACACCCGTCAGCACCCCCGAGGCGCCGGCCGCGCCGGCGCCCGCTCCGGTCGCGGCACCCGCGCCGGCACCTGCGCCAGAGCCAGCACCTGCGCCAGAGCCGGCACCGGCGGAGGACCCGCCGAGGGCGCCGACGCCCATGGCACCCACACCGTGGCCGGCGGCGGCGATCGCCCCACCGAACCCGACGCCCTGGAGCAGGCCGACGACGGCGGCACCGAGCACCAGCGGCGCGATGACCACGCGCATGCCGTGGTTGACGTCACCGAGCTCGAGCACGAGGGCGCGGCAGGTGCCGCACTCGTCGAGGTGGGACTCGACGAGCGCGGTCTCACGCTTGGCGAGCCCGCCGCGGACGTACGAGCCCAGCTTGCTGTTGACCAGCGTGCACGCCTCGCTCGACGGCGCGGCGAGGTGCTGCTGGAGGTAGGCCTGGCGCAGGCCCTCGCGCGCGCGGTAGGCAAGGGCGGCGACGCCGTTGGCCGTCAGGCCGAGGACGGGAGCGATCTCCTGGGCGGAGAGCCCCTCGACCTCCGTGTACCAGAGCACGGCCTGCCACCGCTCGGGCAGCGAGGAGTAGGCCTGCGAGACGACCCCCCGCTCGAAGCCCGCCATCGTGGGCTCCTCGGTGGACTCCGCCGCGCCGAGGGAGGTCTCGAACGTCCCGATGTCGTCGGTGGGCTGGGCGCGCCGGCCCGCCTCCACGCGCTCGAGCGCGACGCGCCGCAGCACCGTGAAGAGGTAGGCGCGGAAGGCGACGTCGGGCCCACCACCGCCCTGCACGGCGGAGAACACCCGGCTGAACGCCTCCGCGACCGCATCCTCGGCGTCGGCGGCGGAGTTCGTGTACTGCCTCGCGACGGTCCGGGCGGCACCAGCGTGACGCTCGTAGAGCACGCCGAAGGCCGCCGCCTCACCGCTGCGGACCGCGGTGATGAGCTCGGCGTCGCTCGACAGGTCCCAGGCACTCCCGATGCTCAAGCCGACCCTCCCTCCCGGTGCGCGGCGGCGGCACGCCCGTGCGGGCGTACACCTCTCCATCGGAAAGGTTCTCATGGGAGATGAGCACGGTGCGTGGGCTCACCGGGTGAGAAACCTCGCTACGGCCATGTCGGACCCAGAACCCGCGTCATCAGGTGGTAGGCGGGCCCTCTCATCCGGCATGACGACCACCGACCTGCTGACCCCGAGCTCGGCCCCCGCGCTGCGCGACCTGTGGCGCACCCAGACGGTCGAGTCCGTGTGGCTGCGACCCGGCGACTGGTACCACCCCGCCGTGGACGCGCTCACCGAGGCCCTGGTCTGCGGCGCGGACCCCGCAGCCGCCGCTGCCCGTCTCGGCGCGGTGCGCGGCGCGGCCGGCGTCGGCATCGCCGAGACGCTGGACGACGTCGCCGTGCTGTACCGCCTCATCGACACCGAGCCCGGCCTGGACGCGCTGCGCGCCCTGTGCGAGGGCTGGGCCAGCGCCGTCGACGCCGCGCCCGTGCAGGCGGCCTGCATCGACCCCGAGTCCGGCCTGCCGACGCTCGACTACCTCGCGGTCCGCCTCGGCGAGACCTACGGCGCGGCCCGCAAGCACGCGCACCACGCCTTCGCCACGCACTGCCTCGTGCTCGTCGACGTCGCCGCGGAGGAGCTCGCGCCCTGGCGCCGGATGGCCCGCTCGGCCGCGATGGGCCGCGCGCTGACCGCGGCGATGGTGCCGGGTCACCCCATGGCCGCGCTGGGCGGCGGCGCGTTCGCCGTGCTCGTGGCGCGGGACTGGGACCTCGGCGAGACCGTCCGCCGCATGCGCGACGAGGTCAACGAGCACGCCGTCGCGCTGCAGATCACCGACCTCATGCGGACCCCGCCGCGCATCTGGATCGAGCCGCTGCCCGAGACCCACGACCGCGCGGTCGACCTGCTCAACCACCTGCGCCGCTAGGCGCCCTCGGCCCGCGCCATCGGGTCGGGGCGGGGGTTCAGTCGCGGGGCGGGGCGGGGCGCCAGACGACCAGGGCGCCCGACGACGTGACCCGCGCCGGGCGGTGGCCTCGGGGGACCGCGACGACCTCACCCTGCGGTCCCGCCGCGAACACGCGGCTGCCCGGGTCGGCGAAGGTCCGCAGCACCTCGACCTGCTGCTCGAGCCGCTCCACGCGCTCCTCGAGGTGCAGGATCCGCTTGATGCCCGCGAGGTTGATCCCCTCGTCCTGGCTGAGCCGCTGGATCTCGCGCAGCGTCGCGACGTCCTTGAGGGAGTAGCGCCGGCCCCGGCCCGGCGCGCGGCCGGGCGAGACCAGACCGAGCCGGTCGTACTGGCGCAGGGTCTGCGGGTGCATGCCGGCGAGCTCGGCCGCCACCGAGATGACGAAGACCGGTGCGTCGTACATCCGTCCTCCTGACCCTGGTCCGACCGCGCATGCCGACGCGGCCCGGCGGCGTGCGCCGCCGGTCTCGCTACGTGGTGGCGCGCGCGCGCAGGTCCGCCCGGACGTCCGCGTCCGCGGTCGCAGCGGCGAAGGCCTCGACCGCCGCCCGCGCGTCGTCGGACAGCCGCTGCGGAACGGCCACCTGGATGGTGACGAGCAGGTCGCCCGCCGGGAGCCCCGCCTCGCCCGTGCCCGCCGTGACCCCGCGGCCGCGCACGCGCAGCGTGCGGCCCGACGGCGTGCCCTCGGGCACCTTGACCCGCACCGTGGCGCCGTCGAGCGTCGGCACGTCCACCTGGGCGCCGAGGGCGGCCTCGGCGAACGTCACCGGAAGCGTGACCCGCAGGTCGCGCCCGTCGATGGCGAACACCGGGTGCGGCTCGACCCCGACCGTGATGACGAGGTCACCCGCTGGCGCGCCGCCCTCGCCGGGCCGGCCCTTGCCGCGCAGGCGGATCTTCTGACCGTCGCGCACCCCGGCCGGGATGCGCGCGGTGACCTTGCGGCCGTCGACCTGGAGCGTCACGGTCGAGCCGGTCACGGCCTGCCGGAAGGGCAGCCGTGTCGAGGCCTCGAGGTCGGCACCGCGCTGGGCCCGACGTCCGCCGCGGAACCCCGCACCGCCGCCCGGCATCGCGGCGCCGGCGCCGCCCGCGAACATCCCGCTGAGGATGTCCTCGAACCCCGCGTTGCCCTGCGTCGTGTAGCGCTGCTGGCGCTGGCCGCCGCCGGCCCCGAACAGCCCGCCGAAGAGGTCCTCGAACCCGGCGCCGCCCGCGCCACCGGCACCGCCGGCGGAGAACCGCGCCCCGCCGCCCGCCATCGCGCGCACGGCGTCGTACTGCTGGCGCTGCTCCTTGTCGGACAGCACCGCGTAGGCCTCGCCGACGTCCTTGAACTTCGCCTCGGCCGCGTCGTCGCCCGGGTTGTGGTCCGGGTGCAGGTGCCGCGCCTGCTTGCGGTACGCCTTCTTGATGGCGGCCGCGTCGGCGTTCTTGGGCACGCCGAGGGTGGCGTAGAAGTCCTTCTCGAACCAGTCCTGACCGGTCATCGCCAGCTCCCTCCCCGCGTCCCCGGGGTCCTGGTCCTGGTCCGGGCGTCGCGCGCCCCGATCCGGACCAGGACCGCGCCGTTCACTCCCCCGGCTCCGCGACCGCGACCCGCGCGGCGCGGACGATGCGCTCGCCGACCCGGTGACCGGGCTGGAGCACCTGCATGACCGTCGCCTGGTCGACGTCCGGCGACAGCGCGTGCATGAGTGCCTCGTGGTGGTTGGGGTCGAACGGCTCGCCCACGGCGCCGTAGCGCTCCCAGCCGAACCGGCCGAGCGCCGCCTCGAGCTTGTCCGCGATCGCGGCGAACGGGCCGTCGGCCAGCTCGCCGTGCTGCCGCGCCAGGTCGACGTCGTCGAGCACGCCGAGCAGGGACTCGACGACCGCGTACACCGTCTGGTCGCGGGCGACCAGACGGTCCCGCTCCACGCGCTTGCGGTAGTTGACGTACTCGGCCTGCAGCCGCTGCAGGTCGTCCAGCCGCTCGGCGGCGACCGCCTGGGCCGCCTCGAGCTCGACGAGCTCCGGGGCGGCGCCCAGCGCGGCGTGGTCGACGTGCGGTGCGGCGTGGGGGGCGGCCTCCGGCGCGGCAGCCGGCTCGCGGACGGCCCCGGTCTCGGGGTCCACCCGCCGCTTGTCCGTGAACCGCGGGCGGGTGGGGTCGAGCTCGTCTCCCCCACCCGTCCCGGTGGTCTCGTCGGTCACTTGGACTCGTCCTCGTCCACGATCTCGGCGTCCACGACGTCGTCGTCCGAGGCCTGCTCGGGCGTCGGCGCGTCGGCCGGGGCCTCGGCCGCTGACTGGTCGGCGGCGTAGATGGCCTCGCCGATCTTCTGGCTGATGGTGCTCAGGGCCGCGTGCTTGGCCTTGACCGCCTCGATGTCCTCGCCGGCCAGGGCGGTGCGCAGCTCGCCGACGGCGGCCGTGACCTCGGTCTTGACGTCGTCCGGCACCTTGTCGCCGTTGTCGGCCAGGACCTTGTCCGTCGAGTAGGCGAGGTTCTCCGCCTGGTTGCGGACCTCGGCCTCCTCGCGGCGCGCCTTGTCCTCGGCGGCGTGCGCCTCGGCCTCCTTGACCATGCGGTCGATCTCGTCCTTCGGCAGCGCGGAGCCGCCGGTGATCGTCATCGACTGCTCCTTGTTGGTGGCGCGGTCCTTGGCCGACACGTGCACGATGCCGTTGGCGTCGATGTCGAAGGTGACCTCGATCTGCGGCACGC
>NZ_DAORSQ010000072.1:0-14096 GCF_035443605.1 Actinotalea sp.
ACGCGGGGCACACCGTCGTCATCGGCGACGAGAAGTACGCGCTGCACCTGCTGCCGTCGGGGATCCTCTCGCCCGGGGTGACCCCGGTGATCGGCAACGGCGTGGTCATCGACATCGAGGTGCTGTTCCGCGAGCTGGACGCGCTCGTCGCGCGCGGCGTCGACGTGTCGCGCCTGCTGGTCTCGGCGAACGCGCACGTCATCGCGCCGTACAACCGGACGCTCGACCGCGTCACGGAGCGCTTCCTCGGCAGCCGCAAGATCGGCACCACCGGGCGCGGGATCGGCCCGACGTACGCCGACAAGATCAGCCGCGTGGGCATCCGGGTCCAGGACCTCTTCGACGAGCACATCCTCACCCAGAAGATCGAGGGTGCGCTGGCCCAGAAGAACCATCTGCTGGTCAAGGTCTACAACCGCCGCGCCATCACGGTCGAGGAGACGGTCGCGGACCTCCTGACCTACGCGGAGCGGCTGCGCCCGATGGTCGCCGACACCGCCCTGGTGCTCAACCAGGCGCTGGACGCCGGCAAGACGGTGCTGTTCGAGGCCGGCCAGGCGACCATGCTCGACGTCGACCACGGCACCTACCCGTTCGTCACGTCGTCGTCGGCCACCGCGGGCGGCGCCTGTACGGGCTCGGGCGTGGGGCCCACGCGGATCGACCGCGTCGTCGGGGTCATCAAGGCCTACACGACGCGCGTCGGCGAGGGCCCGTTCCCCACCGAGCTGTTCGACGCGACCGGCGAGTGGCTGCGCCAGCAGGGCGGGGAGTACGGCACGACGACGGGCCGCCCGCGCCGCTGCGGCTGGTACGACGCCGTCGTCGCGCGGTACTCCAGCCGCATCAACGGGCTGACCGACCTGGTCGTCACCAAGCTCGACACCCTGACCGGGCTCGAGCGCATCCCGGTGTGCGTGGCGTACGACGTCAACGGCGTGCGGCACGACGAGATGCCGGTGGACCAGTCCGACCTGCACCACGCCGTGCCGATCTTCGAGGAGCACGAGGGCTGGACCGAGGACATCTCGGGCTGCCGCGTGTTCGAGGACCTGCCGGCGTCGGCGCAGCGGTACGTGCTCGCGCTCGAGGCGATGAGCGGCTGCCGCGTGTCGGCGATCGGCGTGGGCCCGGGCCGCGAGGCGACGATCGTGCGGCACGACCTGCTCGGCTGACGCGCCGCGCCGCGCCGCGCCGCGCGGTCGGCCGGCCAGCGGTCGGTGCCGGTCGCAGCGGCCGTCGTCCGGCCGCCGGGTCACGCTGCGTCGGCTCGCCGACCCCACGTCGCGGCCAGGCCGAGGCTCACCGCGAGCACGAGGGTCGTGGGGGTCCAGAGCGCGCGTTCGACCGCGGAGCTTGAGGCGAGGTTGAGCGCGACCCCGAGGGCGGTGTAGGCGGTGAGCCCCAGGGTCGCCGGTCGCAGCCAGCGGTCAGGGACCGGAGCCCAGGTGTCGCGCCCGCCCTGGCGCAGGGCTGTCGCGGCGACGCCGACCCACACCACGGCCGCCGCCCCGCTCGCTGCGCGCAGGCCGGTGCCGATCTGCGCCTGCTGCCCGCCCCACGCGGCCTCGCCCCACGGGACGCCGAGCGCGAGGGCCGCCTGGAACGCCGCGACGCCGAGGCAGAGGCCGGCCGCGACGGTCCCGGCCGCCGCGGCGGCACGGCGACGGTCCACCCGACGGCGTCCCGGTGCGCCCGCGGCGAGGGGTGCGGCTCCGCGCGAGTCTCGGGGGCGGGTGGTGGGTCGGTGCGGGGCGGTCGTCACGGTGTGGCCTCTCGGTGCAGGGCGAGATAGAGTAGATATCTGACAGCAATATCTCTCAGATAGGTTGAGATGGCAAGGGAACGGCAGACCGATCTGGCCGTGCTCGGCGCGCTGAGCATCGCGCCGATGACCGGGTACGCCCTGCGGGAGGGGATCCGGGACGTGCTGGGGCAGTTCTGGAGCGAGAGCTTCGGTCAGATCTACCCGACCCTCGCGCGGCTCGAGGGCGAGGGGTACGTCGTGCGCCGTGCGAGCGGGCGGGCGTCGGTCTTCGCGTTGACCACCGCCGGACGCGTGCGCCTGCGCGAGCTGCTCGCCCGTCCCGCCGCGCCCGCGCCGCCGCGCAACGGGCTGCTGCTGCGCCTGTTCTTCGGCCACGAGCTGGGGCCCGCGGCGTGCCGGGCGCTCGTCGAGCAGCACCGCGCGGACGCCGTCGGCACCCTGGCCGGCCTCGCGGCCGCGCGCGCCGACGTCGAGGCGGAGCCGCCGAGCGATCACCGGGCCTATGCGCTGCTCACCGTCTCCGCGGGCGAGCACGGCGCCCGTGCGGCCGTTGCCTGGGCCGACGAGGCGCTCGCCCTCCTGGACGAGCTGGCCGCGCCGCCGCCGACCGCCCCGCACTAGGCTGCACCTCCGTGAGGATCCTCGTCATCGGTCCGGGCGCGCGCGAGCACGCCATCGTCCGCTCCCTCGCCGCCGGTGGGCACGAGCTGCACGCCGCGCCCGGCAACCCGGGCATCGGCCAGGTCGCGACGCTGCACGCCGTGGACGCGCTCGACGGCGCGGCCGTCGCGGCGCTGGCCACCGAGCTGGCCGCAGACCTCGTGGTGGTCGGGCCGGAGGCGCCGCTCGTCGCGGGCGTGGCCGACGCCGTGCGCGCCGCGGGGATCGCCTGCTTCGGCCCCAGCGCCGAGGCCGCAGCGCTCGAGGGCTCCAAGGCGTTCGCCAAGGAGATCATGGCCGCCGCCGGTGTGCCGACCGCCATGGCGCACGTGTGCACCACGCTCGAGGAGGTCGCCGAGGCGCTCGACGCGTTCGGCGCACCGCACGTGGTCAAGGACGACGGGCTGGCCGCCGGCAAGGGCGTCGTCGTCACGGACGACCGTGCCGAGGCGCTCGACCACGCGCGCGGGTGCCTCGCCCGCGCGGGCGGCACCGTGGTGGTCGAGGAGTACCTCGACGGCCCCGAGGTCTCGCTGTTCTGCGTCAGCGACGGCACGACGGTGGTCCCGCTGGCCCCGGCGCAGGACTTCAAGCGCGCGCACGACGGCGACGCCGGCCCCAACACGGGCGGCATGGGCGCCTACTCACCCCTCACCTGGGCCCCGCCCGGCCTGGTCGACGAGGTCGTGGCCCGCGTCGCGCAGCCGACCGTCGACGAGATGCGCCATCGCGGCACGCCCTTCGCCGGCGTGCTCTACTGCGGCCTCGCGCTGACATCGCGCGGGATGCGGGTCATCGAGTTCAACGCACGGTTCGGGGACCCGGAGACCCAGGTGGTCCTGGCGCGGCTGGCGACCCCGCTCGCCGAGCTGCTGCACGCGGCCGCCGTCGGGCACCTGCACGAGCACTCGCCCCTGCGCTGGCGCGACGATGCGGCGGTGACCGTGGTCGTCGCCGCCCATGGCTACCCGGCGGGGGTCCGTGCGGGTGACCCGATCGAGGGCGTCGCCGACGCCGAGCAGGTGCCGGGGGTGCACGTGCTGCACGCCGGGACCGCAGCCGCGGCCGACGGGACCCTCGTCTCAGCCGGCGGCCGGGTGCTGTCCGTCGTGGGGGTGGGGGCCGACGTCGAGACGGCGCGCGCCGTGGCCTACGCGGGGGTCGAGCGGATCTCCCTGCGCGGCTCGCACCACCGCGGCGACATCGCCGCGCGGATGCCCGTGCTGGACGCCCAGGACGGCGCCGACGCGGACGACGACGGTCCGGCCTCCTTCGACCTGGGCGGCGGCGATGACTGAGCACCTTGCGCTCCCGGGCTGGGTGCACACCTACTCCGGCAAGGTCCGCGACCTGTACGTGCCGGCCGCGCCCCACCCCGACGGCGACGTCGTGCTCGTGGTCGCGAGCGACCGGATCAGCGCCTTCGACCACGTGCTGCCCACACCCGTGCCCGGCAAGGGCACCGTGCTGACCCAGCTGAGCCTCTGGTGGTTCGAGCAGCTGGCCGACCTCGTGCCCCACCACGTCGTGACCGCCGCGGGCGGGCCGGGCGGGGTGCCGGACGCGGTCGTCGGGCGCGCCATGGTCTGCCGCCGGCTGGAGATGTTCCCCGTCGAGTGCGTGGCGCGCGGGTACCTCACGGGCTCGGGCCTGGTCGAGTACCGCGCGGGCGGGCAGGTGTGCGGGGTGCCGCTGCCGGCCGGGCTGGTCGACGGCTCGCGGCTGCCCGAGCCGATCTTCACGCCCGCGACGAAGGCCGAGCTGGGCGAGCACGACGAGAACGTCTCGTTCCACGAGGTCGCGGAGCGGATCGGGCACGACGACGCCGCGCTGCTGCGGGACCTGACGCTCGCGGTCTACGCGCGGGCCGAGGCGATCGCGCGCGATCGGGGGGTGATCCTCGCGGACACCAAGCTCGAGTTCGGCCGCGCGCTCGAGGGGCCGCACGCCGGAGCGGTGGTGCTCGGCGACGAGGTGCTGACGCCGGACTCCTCGCGGTTCTGGCCGGCGGACTCCTGGGCGCCGGGCCGTGCGCAGCCCAGCTTCGACAAGCAGTACGTGCGCGACTGGCTCACGTGCTCGGAGTCCGGCTGGGACCGTGCGGGCGACGCCCCGCCGCCCCCCCTGCCGGCCGACGTCGTGCGCCGCACCCAGGAGCGCTACCTCGACGCGTACCGCAGGCTCACGAGCCGCGACCTGGCGCTGCCGGGGGTGTGATCCACGCCGCAGTCATCGCCAAGTTAGGTAAGGCTATGCTTCACTAGGGACCCCACACCTCGTGAGCAGGAGCCGCATGTCCAGCACAGCGCCCGTCCGCACGGAGCCCGCGTACCGCGGCTTCCCGGTCGAGGTGGCGCGCGTGCGGCGGCTCAGCCCGTCGTTCCTGAGGATGACCTTCACGGGTCCCGACCTGCACGAGTTCGGCGACACCGGCCTGGACCAGCGGATCAAGCTCGTGCTCCCCGCGGCCTGCGGTGCGCCGCCGGACCCCGCCGGGTTCACCGGCGAGGACTGGTTCCTCGCCTGGCGCGCCCGGCCCGAGGGTGAGCGCGAGACCCTGCGCACCTACACGGTGCGGGCCGTCCGGCAGCACCTGCGGGAGGTCGACGTCGACGTCGTGCTGCACGGCGTCGCCCCCGGCACCGTGACGACGCGCGGCTGCGGGCTCGCCGAGCTGCTCGGCTGCTCGTGCTCGGCGACCGCCGGTCCGGCCGTCCGCTGGTGCGCCGCGGCCCGCCGGGGCGACCCCGTCGTGCTCGTCGGCCCGAACGCGAGGTACGACGGGCCGCCGTCTGGCATCGAGTGGCGCCCGCCGGTCGAGGCGACGCGCTACCTGCTCGCCGGCGACGAGACCGCGGTCCCCGCGATCTGCTCGATCCTCGAGCAGCTGCCCGCGGACGCCCGCGGGCACGCGTTCCTCGAGGTCCCGACGGCCCACGACGTGCTCGAGGTCCGCGCGCCGGCCGGGGTGCAGGTGCAGTGGCTCCCACGGGACGCCGCCCAGGCGCACGGCCGGGCGCTGCTCGGCGCGGTGCGGCGCACGCTGGGTGGCGTGGGTCCGGCTCCCGTCGGCGTGCGGGGCCACGACGGGGCCGCGCGGCCCGCGGGCGCTGCGAGTCCCGCGGGCGCTGCGAGCCCCGCGGGGGACGCGAGCCCCGCGGGGGACGCGAGCCCCGCGATCGCCCCCGCGCCGGACGCCCCCGTCTGGGACGTCCCCGAGCGCTCCCGCTCCGCCGACGGCCTGTACGCCTGGGTGGCCGGGGAGGCCGGGACGGCGCGCGACCTGCGCCGCCTCCTCCTGCGCGAGGCGGGCCTGGACCGCTCCGCCGTCGCCGTCATGGGCTACTGGCGCGCCGGCCGGCCAGAGGCGGCCTGACCCGACCGCTCGCAGCACGCCGCACGCACCCCGCAGACCTGCGACCGTGTCCCTGGGACCCGGCCGCACCCGGACGACGTCGTCCACCTGACCGAGTCACCGAACCTGGGAGAGATCCATGCCCGCACGCCGATCGCGCGCCCTGCTCGCCACCGCCACCGCCACCGTCGCCCTCGCCGCCACCCTGGCCGCCTGCGGGGGGACCGCAACGGAGGCCACCCCGCCCGCGTCCCCGTCCGACGGCGCAACCGACGCCTTCCCGGTCACCATCGAGCACGCGCTGGGCACCACCGTCGTCGAGCGGGCCCCCGAGCGGGTGGTGACCATCGGCTGGGGCTCGCAGGACACCGCGCTGGCGCTGGGCGTCGCACCCGTCGGCGTGCCGTTCGACGGCTGGGCCGGCGACCCAGGGACGGGCCTGCTGCCGTGGACCGCCGAGGCGTTCGACGCCCTGGGCGCCGACGCCCCGACCACCTACCTCGACCTGCCCGAGGTCGACGTCGAGGAGATCGCGGCGCTGGACCCGGACCTCATCCTCGCCACGTACTCGGGCATCAGCCAGGAGGTCTACGACCAGCTCTCCGCGTTCGCCCCCGTGGTCGCCTACCCCGACCAGCCGTGGCTCGTCTCGTGGCAGGACCAGACGCTCCTCAACGGCCGCGCGCTGGGTCTGGCCGCCGAGGCGGAGGCCCTCGTCGAGGAGATGGACGCGACCGTCGCGCAGGCCGCGGCCGACAACCCGTCGCTCGCGGGCGTCACCTTCGCCTACGTCTACGCGAGCCCGGACGGCACGCTGTCCGCGTACGTCGCCGGTGACCCGCGCGTGGACCTGCTCACCGGGCTGGGCATGGAGCTGGCCCCCGGGGTGGCCGCCCTCGAGGTGCCGGCGGGCTCGTTCTTCGTCAACCTCGGCACCGAGAACGCCGACGTGCTCGCCGACGCGGACGTGCTCGTCACGTGGTTCAACGACGAGACCGAGCAGGCGACCGTCGAGGCGATGGGCACCTTCGCGGCGATCCCCGCCGTGGCGAGCGGGCACTACCTGCCGATCCTCGACCGCGGCCTGGGCATGGCGATGAGCACGACGACGGCGCTGTCGCTGCCGTGGGGCCTGGACGCGTTCGTCCCGCAGCTGGTCGCCGCCGTCGGTGACTGAGACCCGGGCGCCCAGGGCCGCCGTCGGCCGCACGGCGCTGCTCGTCGGGACCGCGGCCCTGCTGCTGGTCGCCGTCGTGCTCAGCGTCGCGGTCGGCGCGCGGTCCCTGGCGCCCGGGGTGGTGTGGGAGCTGCTGTGGCGCCCGGACGGCTCGGCGGACGCCGCGATCGTGCACGAGCTGCGGGTGCCGCGCACGCTGCTCGGGCTCGCCGTGGGGGCCGCGCTCGGCCTGTCCGGCGCGCTGCTGCAGTCGCTGACGCGCAACCCGCTGGCCGATCCCGGGCTGCTCGGGGTCAACGCCGGGGCCGCGGCCGCCGTGGTGGTCGGGCTCGCCGCCGGGGTGTCCGGGCTGCGGGCACAGGTCTGGCTCGCGGTGCTCGGGGCGGGCGTCGCGGCGGCGGCGGTGCACCTCGTCGGCGGGCAGGCCGCGGGCCGGCGCGCGGCCCCCGAGCGGCTGGTGCTCGCGGGGGCGGCGGTCAGCGCCGCGCTCATGGCGCTGGTCTGGGGGCTGACGCTGCTCGACCCCGACGTGCTGGACCGGTTCCGGTCGTGGATGGTCGGCAGCCTGTCGGGCCGCGACCTCGCGGTGCTCGTCCCGGTGGCGCCGGTGCTGGCGGTCGGGCTCGTCCTGGGGCTGGCGCTCGCCGGTCCGCTCAACGCGATGGCTCTGGGCGAGGACACCGGGCGCGCCCTGGGGCTGCGGCCGGGCCTCGTGCGCGGGACCACGGGGCTCGCGGTGACGCTCCTGTGCGGGGCCGCGACGGCAGCCGTCGGGCCGCTGACCTTCGTCGGGCTCGCCGTGCCGCACGCTGTGCGGTCGCTCACCGGGCCGGACGACCGCTGGGTGCTGCCGCTGTCCGTGCTCGCGGCGCCGGTGCTCGTGCTCCTGGCCGACGTGCTGGGCAGGGTGGTCGTCCCGCCGGGCGAGCTGCCGGTCGGCGTGGTCACGGCGTTCCTCGGCGCGCCGGTGCTCATCGCGCTGGTGCGGCGCCGCGGGGTCGTCCGGTGAGCCGGCCGGCGGGCACCGTGGACGGCGGGCCGGGGTCGGGTGGCGCCGTGGCCGAGCGGTCCGCGCCCGGCGGCGCCGGCGTCCGCGTGCTGCGGCTCGCCGAGGGGCGGATGTCGCTCCGATGGCGCCCCCGGACCGTCGCCGTCGGTGCGGCGCTGGCCGGGCTCGCCGCCGCGGGCGTGCTCGTGGCGCTGGTGCTCGGCGACTTCCCCCTGACCCTGGGCGAGGTGCTGGGCGCGCTGCTCGGCGCGGACGGCTCCTCGGGTGTGGTGGTGCGCGACCTGCGGCTGCCGCGTGCGCTCGCGGCGCTGGGCGTCGGGGCTGCGCTCGCGGTGAGCGGCGCGCTGTTCCAGACGCTGGTGCGCAACCCGCTGGGCAGCCCGGAGCTCATCGGGTTCACGCAGGGCGCCGCAGCCGGTGCGGTCGCGGGGATCGTGCTGCTCGGCACGACGGGGGCCGCGCTAGCGGGATCCGCGCTGGGGGGCGGGGTGGTCACGGCCGTGGCCGTCTACCTGCTCGCCGTGCGGCACGGGCTGCTCGGTGCGCGGCTGGTGCTCGTGGGGATCGGGGTGGGCGCGATGCTCAACGCGGTCACGTGGTGGCTGCTCACCCGGGCCGAGCTCGCGACGGCGCGGACCGCGACGGTGTGGCTGGTCGGGTCGCTCAACGCGCGCGGCTGGGAGCACGTCGCGCTCCTCGCCGGGGCGCTGGTGGTGCTCGGTCCGCTCGCCGTCGTGGTGGGGCGTGCGCTGCGTGTGGTCGAGCTGGGCGACGACGTCGCGCGCGGGCTGGGCCTGCCGCTGCACCGCACCCAGCTGCTGCTCGTGACGCTCGCTGTGGCCGCCGTCGCCGTGGCGGTCGCCGTGGCCGGGCCGGTGCCGTTCGTCGCGCTCGTCGCCCCTCAGGTGGCGCGGCGACTGGTCCGCGGGCCGGGCATCGGGCTCGGGACGGCGGCGCTCGTCGGGGCCGTGCTGCTGCTCGGGGCCGACCTGCTCGCCCAGCACCTGCTGACGACGGCCCTGCCGGTCGGCGTCATGACCGGCGTGCTCGGCGGGGTGTACCTGGCAGGGTTGCTGCGTCGCGACGCGAGGAGGACGGCATGACCGAGCCCACGGCGCTCGTCGCCACGGACCTGACGCTCGCCTACGACCGCCGCGTCGTCGTCGAGCACCTGGACCTCGCGGTGCCCCCGGGCTCGTTCACCGTGGTCGTCGGGCCCAACGCGTGCGGCAAGTCGACGCTGCTGCGCGGGCTGGCGCGGCTGCTCACGCCGCGCACGGGTGCGGTGCTGCTCGACGGGCGCGCGGTGCACCAGCTGCCGACCCGGGAGGTGGCGCGGCGCATCGGGCTGCTGCCCCAGACGGCGCTCGCACCCGAAGGGATCACCGTGGCCGACCTCGTCGCGCGCGGCCGCTACCCGCACCAGTCGCTGCTGCGCCAGTGGTCGGCGGCGGACGAGGCCGCGGTGGCGCACGCGCTGCGGCTGACGGGCGTGGCGGATCTCGCGGACCGGCCGGTCGACGAGCTGTCCGGCGGGCAGCGCCAGCGCGTGTGGCTCGCGCTGGTGCTGGCCCAGGAGACGCCCGTGCTGCTGCTCGACGAGCCGACGACGTTCCTCGACATCGCCCACCAGGTCGAGGTGCTCGACCTGTGCGCCGACCTGCACGAGCAGGGCCGCACCCTCGTCGCCGTGCTGCACGACCTCAACCAGGCCGCGCGGTACGCGACCCACCTCGTCGTCATGCACGACGGCGCGATCGCCGCGCAGGGCCGGCCAGGGGAGGTCCTGACGGCAACCCTCGTCGCCGAGGTCTTCGGCCTGCCGTGCCGCGTGGTCCCCGACCCGGTGACGGGCACCCCGATGGTCGTCCCCGAGGCCCGCGTCCGCCGCTGAGCGGCACCGCCCGGCCGAGTTCTGGAACGGATCAGGGCCTCCGGAGCCCCGATCCGTTCCAGAACTCGGCCGGGAAAGGGGCCTAGGCTGCCGCGGTGAGCCTGATCCTGCGCGGGGCCCGGGTGGTCGACCTCGGCGGGGTGCCCGGTGGCGGCCCGCCCGGCGCCGTCGACGTGCGCCTCGCCGACGGCCGGATCGTCGCCGTCGTGCCCTCGGCGTCCCCCGACGGCGCCTCCGGACCGGCGTCCGCCGCCGGCGCCCCGGGACTGACTCCCGCGCCGGGCGACGAGGTCGTCGACCTCGACGGCCGCTGGGTGGTCCCCGGGCTGTGGGACGCGCACGCGCACGTGGGCCAGTGGGCCCTGGCCCGGCGCCGGCTCGACGTCGCCGGTGCGACCAGCGTGCACGAGGTCGCCGCCCTCGTCGTCGGGCGGCTGCGCACCGACCCGCCGCCGGACGGCGCGATGCTCGTCGCGTTCGGCTTCCGCGACGGCCTGTGGCCCGAGCGCCCGACGGCGGCGGCGCTCGACGACGCCCTCGCGGCGGCCGGCCTGCCGCCCACACCCGTCGTCGTGGTCTGCGGGGACCTGCACAGCGCGTGGCTCAGCACGCCCGCCATGGCCCGGCTGGGCGTCGCGGCGTCGGGGGACGGGATGGTGCGCGAGGACGACTGGTTCGGGCTCATGGGCGTCATCGACGCCGTGCCGCCGCAGGTGCTCGACGGCTGGGTGGCGCAGGCCGTCGACGCGGCGGCCGCGCGCGGCGTGGTGGGGATCGTCGACTACGAGCTCGCGGACAACCTCGTCGACTGGCCGCGCCGGATGGCGGCGGGGACGCGCGGCGTGCGGGTCGCGGCAGGGCTCTGGCGCGAGCACCTCGACCGCGCCGTCGCGCGCGAGCTCGCCACGGGCGACGTCGTGCCCGGCACCGACGGCCTGCTGACGGTCGGCTCGCTCAAGGTGATCTCGGACGGCTCGCTCAACACGCGCACCGCCTACTGCCACGACCCCTACCCGGGCCTCACCGGCCCCGCGGCGCACGGCGTGCTCAACGTGGGCCCCGACGAGCTCGTGCCGCTCATGGCCAAGGCCGCTCGGGCCGGGATCCACGCCGCGATCCACGCGATCGGGGACCGGGCCAACGCGCTCGCGCTGGACGCCTTCGCCGCCTCGGGCGCGCGCGGCTCGATCGAGCACGCCCAGCTGCTGGACGACGACGACGTCGCGCGGTTCGTCGCGCTCGGCGTCGCCGCGAGCGTGCAGCCCGAGCATGCGATGGACGACCGCGACGTCGTCGACCTGCTCTGGGCCGACCGCGCCGGGCGGACCTTCCCGCTGCGCCGGCTCCACGAGGCCGGGGTGCGGCTGCTGCTCGGCTCCGACGCTCCGGTCGCGCCCCTCGACCCCTGGTACGCGATCTCGGCCGCCGTCGACCGGGCGAAGGACGGTCGCGCGCCGTGGCACCCGGAGCAGGCGCTGCCGGCGGGCGTCGCGCTGGCCGCATCGGTGCGCTCGCGGGTCGCCGTCGGGCAGGTCGCGGACCTCGCCGTGCTCGACGCCGACCCGCTGACGGTGCGGGGCGACGCGCTGCGCACGATGCCCGTCGCGGCCACCCTGCTCGCCGGCCGGTGGACCCACCGCGTGCTCTGAGGGCCCCGTCCGCACGGCAGGATGGGGGCATGCGAGCTGTCGTCCACCACGGCGGGTTCGACGTGCGCGTCGAGCACCGGCCGGACCCGTCCCTGCGCGAGCCCACCGACGCCGTCGTGCGGGTGCTGCTGTCCTGCATCTGCGGCAGCGACCTGTGGCCCTACCGGCGGCCGGGCGAGCGCGACGGCGGGCCGGGGCCGATCGGCCACGAGTTCCTCGGGGTGGTCGAGGAGGTCGGGGCCGACGTCGTGACCGTCCGCCCGGGCGACGTCGTCATCGCGCCGTTCGTGTGGAGCGACGGGACGTGCCCGCACTGCCTCGCCGGTGTGCACACGTCGTGCGTGCACGGCGGGATCTGGGGGAGGGACGGCGCAGACGGCGGTCAGGGCGAGGCGGTGCGCGTGCCGTGGGCAGACGGGACCCTCGTGGTCGCGCCGGTGGCGCCGGACGACGAGCGCCTGCCCGCCCTGCTCACCCTCTCCGACGTCATGGGCACGGGGCACCACGCCGCGCTCGCCGCCGGGGTGGGGCCCGGGTCGACGGTCGCGGTGATCGGCGACGGCGCCGTCGGGCTGTGCGGGGTGCTCGCTGCCCACCGGCTCGGGGCAGAACGGATCCTGCTGCTGGGACGGCACGAGGACCGGATCGCCGTCGGGCGCGGGTTCGGGGCGACCGACGTCGTCGCCGAGCGCGGGGACGACGCCGTCGCACGGGTCCTGGAGCTGACCGACGGTCTGGGCGTCGCGCACGTGATGGAGTGCGTGGGCATGCAGTCCTCCTGGGACGCCGCGATCGCGATCGCCCGGCCCGGCGGCACCGTCGGGTACGTCGGCGTCCCGGCCGGCGTGACGACCGGGCTGCCGCTGGGCACGATGTTCGGCCGCAACGTGGCCGTGCGTGGCGGGGTCGCCCCGGTGCGCGCCTACCTGCCCGAGCTGCTCGCCGACGTGCTGGCGGGCGTCATCGACCCGTCGCCGGTCTTCGACCTCGAGCTGTCGCTCGGGGACGCGCCGGCCGGCTACGCCGCGATGGACGAGCGGCGTGCGATCAAGGTGCTGCTGCGGCCGTGAGCGAGGGTGGGCGCGGGGACCTGGGTGGCGTGGCCGTCGACGCGCGGGCGGCACGGACGATGCGCGCGGTCTGGTTCGACGCCTTCGGCGGGCCGCTGGAGCTGCGCGACGTCCCCGCGCCCTCGTGCCCCGCGGCGGGCGTCGTCGTGCGCGTCGAGGCGACCGGGGTCTGCCGCAGCGACTGGCACGGCTGGCGGGGGCACGACGACGGGATCGCGCTGCCGCACGTGCCGGGCCACGAGCTGGCCGGGACCGTCGTCGAGGCCGGCCCCGAGGTGCGTGACTGGCGCGTCGGCGACGTCGTCACGGTCCCGTTCGTCAACGCGTGCGGCGCGTGCGCGGCGTGCGTCGCGGGCGAGCAGCAGGTGTGCGAGCGGCAGACCCAGCCCGGGTTCACGCAGCGGGGCTCCTTCGCCGAGCTCGTCGCGCTCGACCACGCCGAC
Organism: Actinotalea sp.; assembly: GCF_035443605.1. Lineage (NCBI taxonomy): Bacteria > Bacillati > Actinomycetota > Actinomycetes > Micrococcales > Cellulomonadaceae > Actinotalea > Actinotalea sp. Next base: position 13,026 of record NZ_DAORSQ010000072.1, read on the forward strand.
GTCAACCTCGTCCGGCTGCCCGCGGGGATGTCGCCCGTCACGGCGGCGTCGCTGGGCTGCCGGTTCGCCACGGCGTACCGGGCGCTGACGGTGCACGGGCGGGTGCGGGCCGGCGACGAGGTCGCGGTGCACGGCTGCGGCGGCGTGGGCCTGTCCGCGGTGATGATCGCCGTCGCCTCCGGCGCGCGGGTGGTGGCGGTCGACGTGTCGGCCGCGGCCCGGTCCGCCGCGCTGGAGCTGGGCGCCGCGGTGGCGCTGGACCCGTCCGGCCTCGGGCCCGAGGAGGTCGCCCTGCTCGTCGCCGACGCGACCGGCGGCGGCGCGCACCTCTCGCTCGACGCCCTGGGCCACCCCGACGCCGCGCTCGCCTCCGTGCTGGGGCTGCGCCGGCGCGGGCGGCACGTCCAGGTGGGGCTGCTGCTCGCGGGCCACGCGCGCACGGCGCTGCCGATGGACCGCGTGGTCGGCTGGGAGCTCGAGGTCTACGGCAGCCACGGCATGGCGGCGCACGAGTACCCGGCGATGCTGGCCGCGGTGGCGAGCGGCGCGCTGGCCCCGGAGCGGCTCGTGGGGCGGACCATCGGGCTCGCCGAGGCCGGCGCGGCGCTCGCGGCGATGGGCGGTCCGGCCACGGCCGCGGGCATGACGGTGGTCGAACCCCAGCGCCCGTAGGCTCCGGTGGTGTGTGATGGGGGCGGGAGGAACACCATGTCCGCACGCAACGTCCGTCGCACGCTCGCCACCACCGCCGGGGCGCTGGCCGTCGTCCTGCTGCTCAGCGCCTGCGCTGCCAGCGGCAACGACCTCGCAGGGACGCCCGCGGCTGACGGCGAGGTCGCCGGGTTCTGGCTGGGCCTGTGGCACGGGTTCATCGTCCCCGTGACGTTCATCGTCTCGCTGTTCACCGAGACGGTCGGGATCTACGAGGTGCACAACGTCGGCGGCTGGTACGACTTCGGGTTCCTGCTCGGGGCGTCGGCGACGCTGGGCGGCTCCGCCGGCGGCGGGGCGGCGGGGCGCCGGTCGCGGCACTGAGGGGCCGGTGCGCGAGGACCCGTCCGGCGAGGACCC
>NZ_DAORSQ010000073.1:0-13852 GCF_035443605.1 Actinotalea sp.
ACCTGCGGATGCCCGGCGGGGAGTCCGGCCACGAGGTCTATGCGCGGTACGACGCGGTGCTCGAGGAGCTCGCGGCGTCCGGCGCCGGCACCGCGGTGGCGGTCAGCCACGGGGCGATCATCCGGTCGTGGTGCGCCGCGCGGGCCGGCGTGCCGGTGGCGCACGTCGAGGCCCACCCGCTGACCAACACGGGCGTCGTCGTGCTCGACGGCAGCCCTGCGGCCGGCTGGACGGCCCTGACCTGGGAGGACCACGCGATCGGCGGGCTGCGGGTCGAGTCCCACGACGACGGGCCGGCCGGTGAGCCGTTCCTCGAGTGACAGCCCGGCCCGGGCTGGCGCCATGCATACCCCTGGGGGTATGCTGAACCCGATCGACCCCTTGAGGAGAAGACCATGTCGACCGTCGACCTGACTGCCGAGACGTTCGAGCAGACGATCCGGGACAACCCCATCGTGCTGCTCGACTTCTGGGCCGCCTGGTGCGCGCCGTGCCACATGTTCAGCCCGGTGTTCGACACCGCGTCCGCGCGGCACGACGGCATCGTCTTCGGCAAGGTCGACACCGACGCGCAGCAGGCCTTGGCCGTCAGCCTGGGGATCACCTCGATCCCGACGCTCATGGCCTTCCGGGACGGCATCCAGGTGCACTCCGAGGCCGGCGTCATGCCCCTGCCCGCTCTGGAGAAGATCATCACGACCGTGCGCGGCCTCGACATGGACGCTGTCCGCGCCCGGGCCGCCACCGAACCCACCGACTGACGCCGTCGCACCACCCCCATCACCCGAGGAGAACCCCCTATGTGCAGCCCCGCTCGTTGCTCGTCCTGCGGCAAGGTCACCTGGTCCGGCTGCGGCCAGCACGTCGCCGCCGTCATGGCCTCCTTCCCCGTCGACCAGCGCTGCACCTGCCGCTGATCACCCCCGTCCGACGCAGCACGGTGGGCCGTCGGGCGACGGCCACCGTGCTGCGTCCGGGTGACCGCCGGGATGACTGCGGTCACGGCTAGACTCGGGCCGTGATCTTCAAGGCAGTCGGCGAGGGGCGCCCGTACCCCGATCATGGCCTGACCACGCCCAAGCAGTGGGCGGAGGTCCCGCCGCGCCAGGTGCGCCTGGACGAGCTCGTGACCACCAAGAAGACCCTGAGCCTTGACGCCCTGCTCTCGGAGGACTCCACCTTCTTCGGGGACCTGTTCGCGCACGTCGTGCAGTACCAGGGCGTGCTCTACCTCGAGGACGGGCTGCACCGCGCCGTGCGCGCCGCACTCGCGCAGCGACCCATCCTGCACGCGCGCGTCCTGGTGCTGGACTCCTGATGGCCGCCCCCAGCCCGGACCGCCAGCGCACGCTGCGCCGTCGCCACCTGCACGAGCGGCAGGCCGTCGTCTTCGGCTCGCTCGTCGCGGCGCTCGCCGTCGTCGGCCTGGGCTCCGCCGCGGTCTACACCGGGGTGATGTCAGCGCCCTTCCTCGACCGCGAGTTCAGCTCCCCCCCGCCCGAGGAGACGGGCGCTGCGCTACCGCCGGCCCCGTGCCCCGCCGAGGGCACGCTGCCGCTGCCGTACGGCTCGGTGCAGGTGAGCGTCCTCAACGGCTCCGGGCGCACCGGGCTCGCAGGCGCAACCGCGACCGGCCTGACCACGCGCGGCTTCGTCGTGCTCACCACCGGCAACTACCCCGCGTCGCTGTCCGGTACCGCCCAGATCACCTTCGGCGAGGCCGGGATCGCGGCGGCCTACACGCTCGCGGCACAGGTCGACCAGCCGGTCCTGGTGCTCGACACACGCGTCGACGCCACGGTCGACCTCGTGCTCGGCGACGCGTACGCGGACCTGCTCGACCCTGCCGCCGTGGTGCTCGACCCCGCCGTCCCGCTGGTGGGCGTCACGGGCTGCGTCCCGCTCGAGGAGGCCCGGGCGTCCGCGATCCCCGGCCCGACACCCTCGCCCACGGAGGAGACGCTCCAGGACGGCGGCGACCCGGCGACAGAGGAGCCCGTCGCGCCGCCCGCCGAGGGCTGATCTCCCACGCATCACGAGAGGGGCCCACCCGGCGACCTGCCCGGTGGGCCCCTCTCGTCGAGTCGTGCGGCTCAGTGCTGCGGCTCAGCGCTCCAGCTCGGTACCGCCGGGCACCGACGCCGGGGTGAGCGCCTCGTCGTGCGTCCCGCGCCACCGCGAGATCGAGCGCATGAGGTGGTAGATCCCGATCGCCGCGGCCGTGCCGAGCGCGATGCCGGCGAAGGTCACGTCCCCGGCCACCCACGTGTAGTCGGCAATCCCGACGACGAGCGCGACGGCGGCGGTCGTGAGGTTCACCGGGTCGGAGAAGTCGACCTTGTTCTGCACCCAGATGCGCGCACCGAGAATGCCGATCATGCCGTAGAGCACGGTCGTCGCCCCGCCCAGCACGCCGCCGGGGATGGTGGCCACGAGTGCGCCGAACTTGGGCGAGAGACTGAGTACCAGGGCGGTCGCCGCGGCCACCCAGTACGCCGCCGTGGAGTACACGCGCGTCGCGGCCATGACGCCGATGTTCTCGGCGTAGGTCGTCGTGCCCGAGCCGCCGCCGGCGCCCGCGAGGGTCGTGGCGATGCCGTCGGCGAACAGCGCACGCCCGATGACCGGGTCGAGGTCCTTGCCCGTCATCGCGGCGACGGACTTCACGTGCCCGACGTTCTCCGCGATGAGCACGAAGACCACGGGGACGAACAGGCCCAGCACGGCCAGGTCGAACGACGGTGCGGTGAAGGTCGGCAGTCCCACCCACGCGGCGGCACCGACCGTGGCGAAGTCGATCTCGCCGCGCAGCACGGCCACGAGGTAGCCCGTCAGCACGCCGAGCAGGATGGCGAGGCGGCCGAGGATCCCGCGGAACAGCACGGTGATGAGGATGATCGAGAGCAGCGTGACCAGCGCCGTCACCGGCGAGACCTGGAAGTTGGTCCAGGCGACGGGGGCAAGGTTGAGGCCGATGAGCGCGACGATCGTGCCGGTCACCACGGGCGGCATGACGACGTCGATCCAGCGCGACCCGGCCAGGTGGACCACCACGCCGACGACGGCGAGCAGCAGCCCGGTGACCATGACGCCACCGAGCGCGACAGCCATCCCGCCCGAGGCGTTGGCCGCGGCGATAGGGGCGAGGAAGGCGAAGCTCGACCCGAGGTAGCTGGGCAGCCGGTTGCCGGTGATGAGCAGGAAGAGCACCGTGCCGACGGCGGAGAAGAACAGCGTCGTGGCCGGCGGCAGGCCCGTGATGAGTGGGACGAGGAAGGTCGCGCCGAACATCGCGACGACGTGCTGCATGCCGATGCCGACGGTCCGCGGCCAGCTGAGCCGCTCGTCCGGGGCGACGACGGCGCCCGGCGCCACCCGCCGCCCGTCACCGTGCACGCTCCAACCGATGCTGCTCATGGGTCTTGCTCCCTCACGATGGGGTGGTTGCCGACAGGGGCGCGGCCGCGCCCGAGGCCGGGGACGAGACTAGCGAGCCCACCGTGCGCGCGCGGACGCTGTGGGATGCTGTTGGTCACGTCCACACCCTCAGGAGCGCCGTGAGCCAGCCCACCCCGCCGCCGTTCGACCCGACCGCCGGCCAGCAGCCCTACACCCCGCCCGTGCCGGCCCCCGAGCCGTACGGTCAGCAGCCGTACGCCCAGCAGCCCTACGCGCAGCAGCCGTACGGCCAGCCGTACGCCCAGCAGCCCTACGGGCAGGCCTACCCGCAGCAGGGCTACGCCGGTGCCCTCGCCCCGGCGAACAACGCCATGGCGCTCGTGTCGCTCATCTCGGGCATCGTCGGCCTGACGCTCATCCCCTTCATCGGCTCGATCGTCGCCGTCATCACGGGGCACATGGCCAAGCGGCAGATCGCCCAGACGGGTGAAGGTGGCAGCGGGATGGCCACCGGTGGCCTGGTGACCGGCTACATCGGGGATGCGCTCGGCGTCATCGCCGTCATCGGACTCATCGCCTTCTGGGGTCTGATCGCCGCGTCCGGGAACGTCACGTACAACTGATCCGACCCACCGGCGGCCCGGCCCGCCCCGGCGGCGCGCCGGGCGCCCGGCCGCTGCGGGTCGCGCTGTGGTGCGCCTTCGGCGCGGTGCACGCGTGGCTGACCTGGGTGGGCGTGGTGCTCGCGCCCGCCGCGGCGTTCTGGGACCTCGACCTCTACCGCTGGTGGATGTACCGCGCGCTGGTCGAGGGCACCTGGCCGGTGCTCGACGACCCCTGGGTCTACCCCGCGGGCGCCGTGCTGCCGATGCTGCTGCCCGGCCTCGGCAGCACGGTCTCCACCCCGCAGTACGCGCTCGGCTGGTGCCTGCTGGTGGCCCTGCTCGACGGCGCGGCCCTCGCGGTGCTCCTGCGGCTGCCGCGCGGCGCGGCGGCCGCAGGGTGGTGGACGGCTGCGCTGCTGCTGCTCGGGCCCGTGGCGCTGGGCCGGCTCGACGCCGTCATCACACCGCTGAGCATGGTGGCGCTCGCCGTGGCCGCGACACCCGGTGCGCGAGGGCGCCGCGCCCGGGTGGCCACGGCCCTCCTCACGGCCGGTGCGTGGGTCAAGGTCGCGCCCGGCGCGCTGCTGCTCCCGCTCGCCGCCGCCGCCCGCCGCCCGTGGCGCGACGTCGTGCTCCCGGCCGGCCTGGTCACCGCCGCGTTGGTGGGGGCCGTCGCCGCCGGCGGCGGGGGGGCCCGGCTCGGCTCGTTCCTCACCACCCAGACCGGCCGAGGACTCCAGCTCGAGGCGGTCGGCGCCACGCCGTGGGTGCTCGCCACCCTGGGGCGCGACGACGTCACGATCGCGCTGGACGAGGCCCTGGTCACCTACCAGGTGCACGGCCCGGGCACGACGGCGGCGGCGCGGGCGCTCGACGTCGTGCTCGTGGGGGCCGTGCTGACCGTCGCCGCCGTGCTGGTGCACGCGCGCCGTCGGGGCCGGGCGCCCGCGGCGCTGCTCCCCGCGGCCCTGGCGCTGAGCACCGCCCTCGTCGTGGCGAACAAGGTCGGCTCGCCGCAGTACCTGACGTGGCTCGTCCCACCCGTGGCGGTGCTCCTGGCGGTGGGCACGCCCGACGGGTGGGCGCGGGACGCGCAGCACCGGTGGCTCGTGGCCGCGGCCGGCCTGGCCCTGCTCGCGTCGGGGCTGACCCAGGTGGTCTTCCCCTGGGGGTACCCGGCGCTGCTCGCGGGCGACCCGACGATCGCCGTCGTGCTCACGCTGCGCAACGCGACCCTGGTCGCGGTCCTCGCGTGCGCCGCCGTCGGGCTCCGCGCCGCGCTCCGGCCCCCGCCCCCGCGCTGAACCTCACCGGTCGACCCTGAGGGTGGGCAGGCGTGGCAGCGTCGTGCCTGCACCCCGGCGCCGTCGGGCCACCGCCGAGCCGACGTTGACGTGTGGGTACGGTCAGCCGACTCTAGGGGCCACCGGTCGGCAGCACGGTGGCGCGAGGTGGTCGAGGCGTCCGGGCGCGGTCCTCGACCTCCCGATGGTGGGCCCCGCCGAAGGCGCGCTTGTCGCGGTAGAGCGCGTCGTCTGCGTCGCGGAGCAGGTCCGCGGTGGACGTGTGGTCCACCACGTTGGTCGTGGCACCTCCGGCGCTGATGCGCACACCGATCTGCCTGGCGTCAGGGCCCAGCGCCGCATCGACTGCCCCTTGGAGCCGGGCGATGACGGCCGGCATCTCGGCGTCCCGGGCGCCAGGGACGAGGACCGCGAACTCGTCGCCACCCAGCCGGGCGACGGTGTCCGAGGGTCGGACAGCCCTGGCGAGCGCTTCGGCCACGGCCTGGAGCAAGGCATCGCCTTCGGGGTGGCCGAGGGTGTCGTTGTACGCCTTGAACCTGTCGAGGTCGAGCATCACCAGCCCGAGCGGCGTGCAGTCCTGGGCGGCCCTGGCACGCTCGGCCTCCAGCGCGGCGTCGAACACCCGGCGGTTGGCGATACCGGTCAGCGGGTCCGTGCGGCTCAGGCGCTCGACCTGAGCGAGGAGTTCGGAGTTGCGCCTGCGTTGGCGTCGCTCCTCGGTCCGTGCGGAGAACTCAGCGCGATCGGAGCGGTGACGGAGGTAGTGACCACCAACCCCGATGATGATGGCCGTCCCCAGGTACCACGCGGCGACGGCGAGCTTGGCCGGCGCGACCGGCTCTGGAGCGGCGACCACGGCGATGGTGAGCGCACCGACGGACACGGCGTCGATGACGACCGAGTAGCGCCAGTGCCAGGCGATGAACACGGCTGTCGCGTAGATGGCCAAGGAGAACCCGAGAAGGTAGGCCTCGAACGCGGCCTGAGCTCGGGGCAGCATCCAGGCAATGCCCACCTGGACCGGGATGAGGAGTCCGAGGGCCGCCGCGTCGGTCCGCCAGCTGGGTGCCGATCTCACCAGGACGATCCACGCGACGACGACAAGGGCGCCGGCGGCGAGCCGCACCGTGAGGAAGTCAGCGGCGTGCTCCGGGACGAGGACCCGGTCGAATGCCGCCCAGCCCACCATCACGGTCGCGCACAGCACACCCAGGACTGAGCCGGTCTTGCGGGTCTGGACCCGCAACTCGTGCTGGAACCGCGTCGAAGGTGCGGCGATCCGGGTGGGGGCCCGGCACCGGCGGGGTGGGGTCGTGCGACGCGGGAATGTCATCATTGCCTCCCGACCACCATCGTCGTCCCTGCGCCCACTGTGAGGACTTGCGCCCCACCCGTCGCCGCCCGACCAGTGCTGCCGGACTCCGGTGTGGGCTATCACCCGAGCCGCGGGACGACCTCGCGCGCGACGAGGTCGAGGTGGTCCAGGTCGGCCAGGTCCAGCACCTGCAGGTAGACGCGCTGCGCCCCGGCCTCGGCCAGCGCGCCCAACCGGTCCACGGCTTCGGTGACGGTCCCCGCGACGCCGTGCGCTCGCAGCTCGGCCGGGTCACGGCCGATCGCCCCGGCCCGTCGCGCCACCTCGGCGTCGTCCGCCCCGACGCACAGCACCAGCGCGACGGACCGCACCAGGGTGTGCGGGTCGCGACCGATCTCCTCGCACGCGGCGGCGACCCGGCCGTAGAGCATCGGCAGGTCGGCGAGCTCCGGGAAGCCGGCGTTGAACTCCGCCGCGTACCGGGCGGCCAGCGCCGGGGTCCGCCGCGGCCCGCCACCGCCGACGATCACCGGCACGCCCGCGCCACCGCCGACCCCGGCCCGCTGCACGGGCTTGGGCAGCGCCGGGGAGTCGGTCAGCGTGTAGTGCTCGCCGGCGAAGTCGTACCGCTCCCCCACCGGGGTGCGCCACAGCCCGGTGACCAGCTCGAGCTGCTCGGCCAGCAGGCCGAAGCGCTTGTCCGGGAACGGGATGCCGTAGGCGGCGTGCTCGGCGGCGAACCACCCGGCGCCCAGCCCCAGCTCCACGCGCCCGCCGGACATCTGGTCCACCTGCGCCACCTGGATCGCCAGCACGCCGGGGTGCCGGAACGTCGCCGAGCTGACCAGCGTTCCGAGCCGGAGCCGACGGGTCTCGCGGGCCAGACCGGCCAGCGTGGTCCAGGCGTCCGTCGGCCCGGGCAGGCCGTCGCCGCCCATCGCGAGGTAGTGGTCGGAACGGAAGAACCCGTCGAAGCCGAGGGTCTCGGTGGCTCGCGCCACCCGCAGGACGTCGTCGTAGCTCGCGCCCTGCTGGGGCTCGGTGAAGATGCGCAGGTCCATGGGCCCAGCCTGCCATCGGACGCACCGGCGGCGCAGGGGACGCAGGCACGGCGCCGAGGGCGACGGCTCAGAAGACCGTCAGACCCCGGGCCCGGAACTGGTGGCGCACACGCTCGACGAGCTCGGGCGTGGGCGGGTGCGCGTCGTCGAGCTCGTAACGCATGCCCAGGCTCTCCCACTTGTCCCGACCCATCTGGTGGAACGGCAGCACCTCGACCCGGCTCACGGTCGTCAGGGTCGACACGTAGTCGGCGACGAGCTCGACGTTCGCCTCGTCGTCGGTCAGCCCCGGCACCAGCACGAACCGCACCCAGATCTCGATGCCGTGCTCCACGAGCCGCCGGCCGAACGCCAGCGTGGGCGCGAGCTCCTGGCCCGTGACGCGCTTGTAGGTCTCCGGGTCCCCGGACTTCACGTCGAGCAGCACGAGGTCGATGTCGTCGAGCATCGCGTCGGTGCACGCCGCGCCGAGGAACCCCGAGGTGTCGATGGCGGTGTGGATGCCCATCTCCTTGGCGCCGCGCAGCAGGCGGGCCACGAAGGCGGGCTGCATGAGCGGCTCCCCGCCGGAGATCGTCAGGCCGCCATGCGTGGCGAGGAGCACCCCGAGGTAGCGGCGCAGCCGAGCGAGCACCTCGACCGTCTCGATGGGCCGGCCGCGGCGCATCTCGATGGTGTCGGGGTTGTGGCAGTACAGGCAGCGCAGCGGGCAGCCGGACAGGAAGGTGGTCAGGCGCGTGCCGGGGCCGTCGACGGCCGTGACGAGCTCCCAGGAGTGCAGCGAACCCAGCTCGCCCGAGCGCATCTGCGCGAGGCGGTCGGAGCGGTCGGCCTCGGAGAGCTCGAGCCCCGCGGTGCCCGACGTCGCCCGGTGGTGGCTGCCCCCGGTGACCGGCACGTCGAGCAGGACGATCGGCGCACCGACCGGCGTCGTCTCAGGGGCGGTCATGGGTCCTAGTGTCCACTGCTCGGGCCCGAAAAGTCATGTGACGCAGGGTGGAGCGGCTCGGCGGCTCCGGCGTGGCGACGGGCGCTAGTCCTGGGGCGCACCCGGGACCTTGTCGGTGACGTCGTCGTACGTCGCGGCCGCCGGCAGCGCGGCGGGTGCGTAGACGAGCTGCACGACACCCGTCGGGAAGACGTCCGAACGCAGCAGCCGCAAGGGGTATATCGGCTCCCCCTCGTCGAAGAGGCGCTCGCCGTGCCGCGCGGCGACCGGGTGGACCAGCAGGCGCAGCTCGTCGAGGAGGCCAGCGGCGAGCAGCTGACGCACCACCGAGATCGAGCCGGCCACGAGGATCTTGGCCACGCCCGGCTCGGCAGCGAGAGCCCGCACGGTCTCGACGAGATCCCCGCGCACGGCCTCGACGTTGCGCCAACCGAGGTCCTGCTGACCACGCGTCGCGACCACCTTGCGCGTGTCGCCCAGCTGGGCCGCGAAGGTCGCGTCCTCGCCGCCGGCCGCCTCCCGCCCCGGCCACGCCCCCGCGAAGCTGTCGTAGGTGACCCGGCCCAGCAGCAGCACGTCGACGTCCTCGTAGTCCTGGCCCACCGCGGCGCCCATGTGCTCGTCGAAGTACGGGAAGTGCCACGCGGGGTCGATCTCGACGACGCCGTCGAGCGAGATGAACAGGGTCGAGACGATCGTCGCCATGGGATCCTCCGGGTTGCGTGCGCGCCGTCACCGCACGGCAGGTCGGACCATCACACCGCAGCAACCGCGGAGGCGCCTCCCGCGGCGCCCGAGGGCGGGACGACGGTGCGATGCTCCGACCGTCACACCTCGGCCAGGACGCGTGCGGCCCACGGCTCGAGCGCGATCTCCTGACCCGCGGCGAGCCGCTCTCCCCCCACCAGGTCGCGGACCGGCGCCGGGACGGTGGCGGTCGCCGGGCCGGAGCTCCAGTTGCTGAGGAACCACGTGCGGGCTCCAGCCTCGTTGGTCCCCGAGGCGACGGTCACGGTCGCGGAACGCGTCCACCGGGCCGCGAGGGGCTCGGGCACCGCCCAGCGGAGGAGATCGGCGCCGAGGGTGGGGTTGGGCTGCGTGCCGACGTACGTGATGCGGCCGGCCCCGGTGGTGCAGGTCGTCACCGCAGGGTGCACGCCGAGCTCGGGGTGGTCGTACCGGGCGAGGACGTCGGCGTGCTCGACGTGCAGCAGGTCGAGCCAGCGCGTGGCGGCGGCGTCCGGCGACGGCGTGAACCCGCCCGATCCGGTCACCGGGACCGGCCGCTCCAGGTTGGAGAACTCCTCGTACCAGACCCCGGCGGGCTCGGCCAGGAGTGCCGGCGCGACGGCGAGCCGGGCCCGCGCCTCCTCGTCCGCGTAGCCCGTGCGGATGCCGACGACGAGGTGCCCGCCCGCCGCGGCGTAGTCGGTCAGGAACGACAGCGTCTCGTCGGTCGCCGCGTACAGCGCCGGGGCGACGAGCACCGGGTGCCGTGCGGCGAAGGCAGCCGCGTCGGTACCCAGCTGGTCGGGGTGCACGATCCGGGCCTGCGACCCGGAGTCGATGATCCCGCGGTAGAACGCGTCGAAGATCTGCGCGTACGCGGTGCGGTCGGGCTCCATGTCCGCCGTGTGGAAGGGAGGCATGAACTCGAGCGCCCACCTGCTGTCGTTCGAGTACAGGATCGCGACGTCCGCGTCGGGGACGTAGCCGTCCAGCCCGGAGCCGATCGCACGCAGGGCGGCCCCGATCTCCGAGACCTCGCGGTACACGCGCCCGGGGCGCTGGCTGTGCGGCAGGATGCCTCCCCAATAGGTCTCCGTGCCGTAGTGCAGGGAGTGCCAGTGCCAGTACTCGACCATGGCGGCGCCGCGGGAGACCAGCGCGAAGGCGGCCAGCTGGAGCTGACCGGGATAGCCCGGGTAGTTGTGGGCGCTGCCGGAGATGGTCGACGCGTTGGTCTCCGTGATGAGGAACCTCTCCTGCTTGCTGGACCAGGTGCGGTCCGCCTGCCGGAACAGGCCCCACACCCCCGTCGTCGACCACGGGGTGATCGGCGTCAGGTCCTTCCCGACCGCCAGGTGGTCCTGCATCCCGTAGTACGGGTTGCCGGCGGTGACGTCCAGGGCGCGGACCAGGTCCGCGTCGTGCACCGCGGGCCGCGGGTAGGCGATGCAGGTCGTGACGAACTGGTCCGGCCTTGAGTACTCCCGCACCAGCCCCGCCTGCCAGGCGATGTACTCCGTCGTGAGGTCGGCCTGGAACCGGCGCCAGGCGAGGTCGTACTGCGGCAGGGAGTTGCCGTCCGGCGTCCACAGCTCGCTCCACTGCGCGATCCGGTGCGACCAGTACGTCAGGCCCCACTCACGGTTCAGCGTGTCCACGTCCCCGTACTGCGCGCGCAGACGGTCGACGAACTCGCTGAACACGTGAGCGTTGAAGAAGATCGCCCCCGGCTCGTTGTCGACCTGGAAGCCGATGACGGCGGGGTGCTCCGCGTACCGCCCGACGACGGCGCGGATGATCCGCTCGGCGTAGACCCGGAACGTGGGGTGCGCGTAGTCGATCTCCTGGCGCGATCCCCACGGCATCGGCCGGCCGGTGCCCTGCTCCGCGGCGATCTCCGGGTGCTTGACCTGCAGCCACGGTGGGATCGCGTAGGTGGGCGTGCCCAGGATGACCTCGATGCCGCGCGCGTGGGCGCCGTCGAGGACGGGGAGGAGCCACTCCGTGTCGAGCTCACCGTCCCGCGGCTCCCACGTCGACCACACGGACTCCCCGACGCGGATCACCGTCAGCCCGGCCGCGACCATGAGGTCCAGGTCCTCCTCGAGCCGGTCGCTCAGCTGGTACTCCGCGTAGTACGCGGCGCCGTAGCGGATGCCGGTCAGCGAGGGGCGCGAGGGCTTGACGTCGCTCATGGCACGAGCTCCTTCGGTCGGACACGGCCGGGCGCCCGTCCTGGACCGGCACGCGATGGTCCTCGCCACTGTAGGGCCCCGGTCCGCGCCCGCCCGGAGACCCGCGAGGGCCACCCACCAGCACGACGAAACCCCTCGCCGCGAGCCCTTCCGGGCTCCCCGCGAGGGGTTCTGTCACGTCGAGGGCCTGAGTTGTGTCAGGCACCCGTGGCGGTAGCGGTGGGATTTGAACCCACGGAGGACTTTCACCCTCACACGCTTTCGAGGCGTGCTCCTTAGGCCGCTCGGACACGCTACCTCGCGGGCGAGGATACCCGGTCGGCGGGGTCGGGTGTGAATCGGCGGCGCGAGGGCCGGCCGGCCCGTCGAGGCCGTCGTACCGTGAGCGGGTGACCCGACCGCCCGAGACCGCCTCCGCCCACGGTCCGGCGCTCGACCCGGCGCTCGACCCCGCCGCAGGCCTCGACGCCGCCGTCGCGCTGCTGGCCGGCCGCAGCCTCGCCGTGCTCACCGGCGCGGGGATCTCCACCGACTCCGGCATCCCCGACTACCGCGGCCCGGACTCCCCGCCCCGCACGCCGATGACCTACGAGCAGTTCGTCTCGGACGCCGCCTTCCGGCGCACCTACTGGGCGCGCAACCACGTGGGCTGGCGGCACGTGGACCGCACCCGGCCCAACGCCGGGCACCGCGCGCTGGCCCGGCTGGAGGAGCGCGGCGTCGTCGTCGGCGTCATCACGCAGAACGTCGACCGCCTGCACCACCTCGCCGGCAGCCGCACGGTCATCGACCTGCACGGCACGTACGCCGACGTCGTCTGCCTGGCCTGCGGGGCCCGCACCACGCGCGACGCACTCGCCGCGCGGCTCGAGCACCTCAACCCGGGCTTCGCCGAGCGCGCCGCCGTGGCCGACGTCGAGATCGCGCCCGACGCCGACGCGGTCATCGCCTCGACCGAGGGGTTCGTGGTGGCGGGCTGCGAGCGCTGCGGCGGGATGCTCAAGCCGGAGATCGTCTACTTCGGCGAGAACGTGCCGCGCGAGCGGGTGGACCGGGCGTTCGCGCTCGTGGACTCCGCCCAGGCGCTGCTGGTCGCCGGGACCTCGCTCGCGGTGATGTCGGGCCTGCGCTTCGTGCGGCACGCGGCGCGTGCGGGGCGGCCCGTCGTCGTCGTCAACCGTGGTGCGACGCGCGGGGACCACCTCGCCGACGTCCGGGTCCACGCCGGCACGTCGGAGCTGCTGCCCGCGCTCGCCGAGCGCCTCCCCGCCGGCCGGGCACTGTGACCCGTGGCGTGCCAGTTCTGGAACCGATCCGGGCGTCGCCGGCCCGATCGGTTCCAGAACCGCGCGGGGAGGGCGGGCGTGCAGAGGGGTCAGGCCCGGTGGGGGGTGAAGAAGTCCCGCAGGAGGGCTGCGCACTCGGCCTCGAGCACGCCGCCGACCACCTCGACCGTGTGGTTGAGCCGGCGGTCGCGCACGAGGTCGTGCACCGAGCCGGTCGCGCCGGCCTTGGGGTCCCAGGCGCCGAGCACCAGGCGCGGCACGCGGGCCAGCACCAGCGCCCCCGCGCACATGGCGCACGGCTCGAGGGTGACGACGAGCGTGCAGTCGTCCAGCCGCCACCGCCCGAGGGTCGCGGCGGCGGCGCGCAGCGCGAGCACCTCGGCGTGGGCCGTCGGGTCCCCGGTCGCCTCGCGCGCGTTGTGCCCGCTCCCGACGACCTCGCCGCGCGGCCCGAGCACGACGGCGCCCACGGGCACGTCCCCCGTCACCAGCGCGGCCCGCGCCTCGTCCAGGGCCGCGCGCATGTGCTCGACGTCCGCCTCCCGTGCCACCCGCCCAGCCTGCCACGTCGCCCCCCACCGGCCGGTACGGTGCTCCCATGCGCCTGCACGTCGCGGACCACCCGCTCGTCGCCCACAAGCTCACCCTCCTGCGGGACGAGCGGACCCCCTCGCCGACGTTCCGGGCCCTCGTGGAGGAGCTCGTCACGCTCCTCGCGTACGAGGCGACCCGCGAGGTGCGTACGGAGCCCAAGGAGGTCAAGACCCCCGTCGCCACGACGATGGGCACGCACCTCACCCAGCCCCGACCCCTGGTGGTCCCGATCCTGCGCGCGGGTCTGGGCATGCTCGAGGGGATGACCCGCCTGCTGCCGAGCGCCGAGGTCGGGTTCCTCGGGCTGCAGCGCGACGAGGAGACCCTCGAGGCGATCACCTACGCCAACCGGCTGCCCGACGACCTCTCGGGCCGTCAGTGCTACGTGCTCGACCCCATGCTCGCCACGGGC
>NZ_DAORSQ010000074.1:0-6489 GCF_035443605.1 Actinotalea sp.
CGCCGGCGCCACCGGCGCGGGCAAGTCGAGCTTCGTCAACTCGATGATCACCTCGCTGCTCATGCGCGCGACCCCGGACGAGGTCCGGATGGTCCTCGTCGACCCCAAGCGCGTCGAGCTGACCCTCTACGAGGGCATCCCGCACCTCATCACCCCCATCATCACCAACCCCAAGAAGGCCGCGGAGGCCCTGGAGTGGGTGGTGCGGGAGATGGAGCAGCGCTACGACGACCTGGCGATGTTCGGCTACAAGCACATCGACGACTTCAACGCCGGCGTGCGGGCCGGCCGGGTCACGCCCCTGCCGGGCAGCGAGCGGGTCATCGCGCCCTACCCGTACCTGCTCGTCATCGTCGACGAGCTCGCGGACCTCATGATGGTCGCGCCGAGGGACGTCGAGGCGTCGATCCAGCGGATCACGCAGCTCGCCCGCGCTGCCGGCATCCACCTCGTGCTCGCCACCCAGCGGCCCAGCGTCGACGTCGTCACCGGACTCATCAAGGCGAACGTGCCCTCGCGGCTGGCCTTCGCCACCTCGTCGCTGACGGACTCGCGCGTGGTGCTCGACCAGCCGGGGGCGGAGAAGCTCATCGGGCAGGGCGACGCGCTGTTCCTGCCCATGGGCGCTGCCAAGCCGATGCGCGTCCAGGGGGCGTGGGTCACCGAGAGCGAGATCCACGCCGTCGTGGCGCACGTGAAGTCCCAGCTCAAGCCCAGCTATCGCGCGGACATCGTCGTCGCCGCGACCAAGAAGCAGGTCGACGAGGACATCGGGGACGACCTCGACCTGCTGCTCCAGGCCGCGGAGCTGGTGGTGACCACGCAGTTCGGCTCGACGTCGATGCTCCAGCGCAAGCTGCGCGTGGGGTTCGCGAAGGCCGGGCGGCTGATGGACCTCCTGGAGTCGCGCGAGATCGTCGGCCCGTCCGAGGGCTCGAAGGCCCGCGACGTGCTCGTCACGCCGGACGACCTGCCCGCCACCTTGGCGATGCTCCGCGGGGACCCGGCAGACCCGGTCTTCGACCAGGACACGGCGGACGACGACGACTGGGACACGGGTGAGCGATGGGCACCTCGGGACTGAGCGCTGCCGCGCTCCTCGCCGCGGCAGCGCTCCTGCTCGCCCTCGTCCTGGTCGTCCTGCTCGTCGTCTGGCGCGCGCGGTCGGGTCGCGCGGCGGTGGCCCAGGCCGAGCGGGTCGCGCACCTGGACCGCCGGCTCGCCGGTGTCCTCGCCGCCGCGCGGGACGGCGTGGTGCTGCACACCCCCGCCGGCAAGGTGGTCGAGCTCAACGAGGCCGCGGCGCGGGCCCTGGACCTGCCGCGCGCCGCTGCCATCGGGACGCTCGTCGCCGACCTGCCCGTGCAGTGGGTCTCGGAGCAAGGCCAACCCGTCGCCGTCGGCGCCGTGTTCGCGCCCCGCACGCCGTCCGGGACCGGCTACGCACCGGGGGACGCCGTCGAGCCCACGCCGTTCGTCGTCGGTGCCGCGCCACGCAGCGGCGCCCCGGTGCGCTGGCTCCAGACGAGCACCCGGCAGGTGCAGGGTGCGGACGGCGCCGTCGAGCTCCTCACGACCCTCGCCGACGTCACCGGGCCGCGGGAGATCCGGGCCGCACTGACGCGCTCCGAGGCCCAGTTCCGGCTGGCCATGGAGAACGCCCCCATCGGCATGGTGCTGGCGGACCGGCAGTGGCGGCTCGTCGAGGTCAACACGGCCTTCGCGCGGATGCTGGGCACCGAGCCGGCCGCCCTCGTCGGGCGCGACCTGTCGACGCTGTCGCACCCGCAGGACCGCGCCGCCGAGCGCGCCAACGTGCAGCGCGTGCTCTCCGGGGAGGACAGCTCGTTCACGCTCGAGAAGCGCTACCTGCGGGTCGACGGGCAGACCATCTGGACGGTGCTCGACGCCGCGCTGGTCCGCACCCCGGCCGGCGAGCCGGACCACTTCGTCGCCCAGGTGCGCGACAGCACCGAGTCCCGCATGCAGTCGGAGATCCTCGCCCACCGTGCCGCGCACGACCCGCTGACCGGGCTGGCCAACCGGACCCTCATGCAGGAGGCCCTCGGCCAGGCGCTCGAGCAACCCGGGGCCGCGGAGCGCGTCGCCGTCCTGGTCATCGACCTCGACGACTTCAAGGCGACCAACGACCGCTACGGCCACCCGGCAGGCGACGAGGTGCTCGTGCACGTCGCCGGGGTGCTGCGGGCCGCGTGCGGCGGGCGCGGGCTGGCGGCGCGGCTCGGCGGGGACGAGTTCGTCGTCGTCGTCCAGGACCCGGACGCCGGCCGGGCCGCCTTCGAGATCGCCTCGGGCATCCACCACGGGCTGCAGAACCCCGTGCGCACCCAGCGGCGCCGCTTCCCCGTGCGCGCGAGCATCGGCATCGCGGTGGTCGACGACGCACTGCTCCTCGACGGGCCGATGGGCGTCCTCGCGGCGGCCGACACCGCGCTCTACCGCGCCAAGGCCGCCGGCCGCGGACGCACCGACGTCTACCACCCCGCGATGGCCGGCTCGGCGGAGTCGCGGCACGGCGCCCTCGCCGAGCTCTCGCGCGCGATCGAGCACGGTGAGATCGTGCTGCACTACCAGCCCATGGTCGACCTGACCTCGGGCGCGGTCCGGGGCCACGAGGCCCTCGCCCGCTGGGACCACCCGACGCGCGGGCTGCTCCTGCCCGGCGAGTTCCTCGCCACGGCCCAGGAGGGCGGGCTCGGGGTGAGCCTGGGGGTCACGGTCGTCCAGCAGGCCGTCGCCCACCTGTCGCGCACGGCGGCCCACGGGGGCTGGGTGTCGGTGAACGTCTCGGCCGACCAGCTCGGTGACGGCGAGCTCGTCGCGCGGGTCAAGGCCGAGCTGGCGCGCCACCGGGTGGACCCGGCGCGTCTGCTCGTCGAGCTGACCGAGACCAACCTGGACGTGGGGTCGCGCACCCGGGCGGACCTGGCCCAGCTGCACGACGCGGGTGTCGCCGTGCTCATCGACGCCTTCGGCACCGGCGTCTCGCCGTTGTCGTACCTGCGCGACCTGCCGGTCTCCGGGGTGAAGCTCGACATGTCCTTCACCGCGGGCATCCCGGAGGACCCGGCCGCCGTGCGCGTCAGCCGGGGCCTCGGCGCCCTGGCGCGCGAGATGCAGATGCTCACCGTTGCCGAGGGGATCGAGACCTCCGAGCAGGCCGCGACGCTGCGCGGCTTCGGGTGGCAGCTCGGTCAGGGCTGGCTGTTCGGTGCGGCCCAGCCACAGCCGGTCACCGAGGTCTGAGGCTCAGGGCAGGACGCCGGGTCTCCGGCAGGGACGTGGGTCTTCAGGGCAGGGTGAGGGGGCGCAGCAGCGGTGCCGGTCCGGTCGCCGTCGGCGGAGCGGTGAGCTCCGGCGGCGCGGCACCCACCACGGCCGTGACCCGGTCCCTGCGGGTGACGAGCTCGCCGGCGCTCATCGACCCGGCGCCCTGCCCGGCCGCCACGAGCGCGGACAGCGGCTCGACCACGTAGCCGCCGCCGCGGTCCACGGTGACCGCGGTCCAGGCCATGCCGGTGACGCTCACCGGACCGTCGGCGGGCTTGGTGAACGTGGCGAGCATGAGCAGCCCGGAGTCGGAGCTCGCCACGCAGCAGTGCGCGCCCTGGTTGGAGATGAAGTTGCCCAGGCCGTAGGCCACCCACATCCCCTCCCCGCGCGGCCCGCCGGGCAGCTCGACGACGGGCTGCGGGACGTGGGCGTGGTGCCCGATGACGAGGTCGACGACGCCCGAGGCCGCGAGCTCCGCCGCCACCTGGACCTGCTGGTCCGTGGGGTCGGAGACGTACTCGACGCAGCAGTGGATGCTCACGACGACGACGTCCGCACCGGCCGCCCTGGCGGCCGTGGCCTGGGCGACGAGCGTCGCCGTGTCGATGAGGTTGACGGTCCACGGGGCGCCGCTGGGGATGGGCAGCCCGTTGGTGCCGTAGGTCGCCGCGAGGTGCGCCACCTGGATGCTCTGCCCCGCGCGCTCGAGCCGGTAGACCTCGGGGGCGGCGGCCTCCTCGGCGCTGCGCGCGGTGCCGACATGGCCGAGGTCAGCGGCGTCCAGCGCGTCGAGGGTCGTGGTGACCCCCGCGGCGCCGCGGTCCAGCGAGTGGTTGGAGGCCGTCGAGCAGCCGTCCCAGCCGGTCGCCGAGAGCGCGCCCGCGATCTGCTGCGGAGAGCCGAACATCGGGTAGCCGGACGGGTTGGTGCCCGCGGGGGCGACGGGGACCTCGAGGTGGCACAGGGCCAGGTCCGCGCCGGCCACCCAGGGCTGGATCGCCGTGAGCTGCGGCGTGAAGTCGTAGCCGTCCGCGGTCCGCGCCGCCTCGAAGACGGGCTGGTGCAGCAGCACGTCCCCGGCGGCGACCAGCGTGAACACCGCGTCGGGCGCAGGGGTCGGTGTCGGCGTGGGGGTGGGGGTCGGTGCGACCGCCGGGTCGCTCGGGGTGGCCGACGGCGTGCCGAGGGCCGTGTCCTCCCGAGCCCCGTCGGAGCCGAGCACGCTGTCGCCCAGACCGATGGCCAGGGCGCCACCGGTGGCCGCGACCACGAGGACCAGCGCGCCGACCGCCGCACGGGCCGCACGGGCCCCGCGCGACGGTGCCGGTCGGGGACGGGCGTGGCGGGTCACCCCCTGACGATACCCGCGCGGGCCCGGCAGCCGGGTCGGGTCCCGTCGACCCGCCACGGCACCTAGGGTGGGGCCGTGGGCACCCCAACGACGTCGGTCTGGACCGCCGCCAACCTCGTCACGATGGCCAGGGTGGCGCTGGTGCCGCTCGTCGTCCTCGCCCTGCTCGCCGACCAGGGCACGGGGGGCTGGCGCTGGGTCGCCGTCGTGCTCTTCACGCTGGCCGCCGCGACGGACCGCCTCGACGGGTACCTCGCGCGCCGGATGAACCAGGTCACCGACTGGGGCAAGCTCGTCGACCCGATCGCAGACAAGGCGCTCATCGGCTCCACGCTCGTCGGGCTGTCGGTGCTCGGCGACCTGCCGTGGTGGGTGACGATCGTCATCCTCGTCCGCGAGCTGGGCATCACGGCGATGCGCTTCGCCGTCCTGCGCTACGTCGTCATCCCCGCCTCACGGGGCGGCAAGCTCAAGACCGTCCTGCAGTCGGTCGCGATCGGCATGTTCGTCGCGCCGCTCGACACGCTGTGGCCGTTCCTGACGGTCGTCGCGTGGGTCGTCCTGCTCGCCGCGGTCGCGCTGACGGTCGTCACCGGTGTCGACTACCTCCGCACGGGCTGGGCAGTGCGCAAGCAGGCGCCGTGACGGGCGCTGCCGCGGGCCCGGGTGCTCCCGCGGGCGAGCCGTGGAGCGGTCCGCCGGACGACGACGGCGCGCGCGACGGCGCGCAGGGCAGTCCGCGGGACGCCGTGCCGGACGGCGCCCGGGACGCGGCTGCGCTGCTGGCGCTGCTCGGTGCGGCCGGCCGCACCCTCGCCGTGGCGGAGTCGCTCACGGGCGGCGCGGTGGCCGATGCGCTCGTCGCGGTCCCCGGGGCCTCGGCCAGCCTGCGCGGGGCGGTCGTGGCGTACGCCTCCGACCTCAAGGCGACACTCCTCGACGTGCCGGCGGAGCTGCTCGCACGGCACGGCGCCGTCCACCCGGACGTCGCGGCGGCGATGGCCGACGGGGTGCGCGGCCGGCTCGGGGCGGACTACGGCCTCGCGACCACCGGCGTCGCCGGGCCAGACCCCCAGGACGGCCACCGGCCGGGCACCGTGCACGTGGCCGTGCAGGGTCCGTGGGGCGGCGAGGTGCGCACGCTCGACGTCGACCCGTCCGTCGGGCGCGCCGGGATCCGCGCGGCGGCGGTGCGTGCGGTGCTCGCCCTCGCGTTGCGCCGAGCGGGTGACGACCTCGCGACGGAGCGCTGAGTACGCACGCTCGGGCGTGCTGCGCGCGGGTGAACCTCACCCGGTCGACGGGAACAGGTCACACATCCGATGCGTTGGACGATGCGTGAGCAGAGACGGGACGGTGCCGCGTCAGAAGCGCCATCCTGTCGGCCCTGCGGGGTACGGTAGGGCTTCCTCGGGTCGGACTGGCCGGCCGGGGATCGGGACGGCGCCGGGCAACCGGCCGCCGGGACGTGCGGAGGGAGGTCGACCGATGGTGGTGCTGCGACGTGAGATCGGCGACGTCCTGCGTGGTGCGCGTCAGCTGCAGGGTCGCACCCTGCGCGAGGTCTCGTCGGCCGCCCGGGTGTCCCTGGGCTACCTCAGCGAGGTCGAGCGGGGCCAGAAGGAGGCCTCGTCGGAGCTCCTGGGCTCCATCTGCGACGCCCTCGACCTGCCCCTGTCCCTCGTGCTGCGCGAGGTGAGCGACCGCGTCGCCGTCGCCGAGGGCCTGGCGATCCCGGACACCGTGCCGGCCGACCTCGCCGCCGGCCTCGGCCGCTCCGGCGAGTGGATGTCGCGCGGAGCCCTCACGTCCGTCGGCTGACCGGCGGCGCGCCCGTCTGACCG
>NZ_DAORSQ010000074.1:6589-13699 GCF_035443605.1 Actinotalea sp.
TGTCGCGCGGAGCCCTCACGTCCGTCGGCTGACCGGCGGCGCGCCCGTCTGACCGACGGCGCGCCCGTCTGACCGACGGCGCGCTTCGCCGGCGGCCGCAGGCCCATCGGTCGTCCGCGCCGCGGGGCGTCAGGGCCTCGCCTGGCACACCGGGCACCAGAACACCGGCCGCTCCATCGGCGGCCTACGGGCGACCCCTCGAGCGATCGGCGTCCCGCAGCGCGGGCAGGGCCGCCCGCGCCGGCCGTGCACGCGCCCGTCCGACGGCCGCTCGGCCGCGACGCTGCGCGCCATGAGCACCCGGGCCGTCATGAGCAGCGACGTCGGGTCGACGAGCTCGTCCGCCGGGGTCCACGGCCAGATCCCGCGGGCGAACAGGGACTCGGCGGTCCAGATGGTGCCGATGCCCGCCTGCACGCGCTGGTCGAGCAGCGCCTCGGCGACCGGGGCCGGGCCCGCCGCGGCGAAGCGCTCGAGCGCGAGCGGCAGGCCGACGGTCGGGAAGTCGTCGGCGAGGACGTCCGGGCCCAGGTGCCCGATGACCGTGTGCTCGTCGCGGGTGGCCAGGACGTCGAGCATGCCGAGCCGCTCGCCGACGGCGGTCCAGCTCTGGGCCGCGAGCACGGCCCGCACGTGCGGCCCGCGGTCGCCCGGCGCGGCGCTCGGCGCCACCCGCCAGGAACCCTCCATCCGCAGATGGGTGTGCAGCGTGCGGCCGTCGTCGAACCGGGTCAGCAGGTGCTTGCCGTAGGCCGTGGTCCCCAGGACGGTACGTCCGGCCAGCTGGACGCCCGCCGCGTCGGGCCACCGCAGGTCGCTGCGCACCAGCGTCCTGCCCGCCAGGGCGCGGTCCAGCCCCGTCGCGGTCCGGCGCAGGATGTCGCCCTCGGGCATCAGCGGGTCATCAGCGGGTGGGTACGCGCAGGCCGCGTGGTGTGGTCGCGAAGCCCGCCGCCGCGAGGGCGCGCGCCGCGGGGGTGGCCAGGGTCGTGCGATCGAGCACCTCCGCGCCGTCGAGCCGCTGCACGGTCAGCCGGCCCAGCGCGCCCCGGCGGGCCTGCGCGGCGAGCGCGGTGGCGGCGGCGCGGAGCACCGTGGCGTCCTCGGTGAACGTCAGCACGGTGCGGCCCCCGCGCTCGAGGTAGAGCACGAGCGCCCCGGCGACGAGCACGACGACGGCACCGGCCGTGCGGCCCGGCCGATGACCCCGCGGTGCGGTCGGGTCCACCCGCGGGTCGCCCGTCGGCCACGCGAGCGCCGCGCCGTACGGGTTGGCTGGGTCCGTCGCGGCCAGCACGGTCACCGGGCCGGGCTGTTCCGGGCGGGCGGGGCCGGCCGACCGGGTCGACCCGGGGGAGCCCGTCGCGTCCGTCGATCCGGCGGTGCCGGCGGGACCCTGCGTGCCGGCAGGACCCGGGGCGCCGCCCGCCTCGCCGCCGTCGTCCAGACCGACCGACCGGCTCGCCTCGCGCACCTGGTCGACCGCGCCGGGCAGGGCGAACTGCGAGCCGCCGAGGTGCTCGACGAAGTATCCGCGGCGCACCGAGCCGGCCTGCTCGAGCGCCGCCAGGACGGTGTAGAGCGCACCGAACTGCCCGGCGACACCCTCGACCGGTGCGACGGCCCGGGTCACCACACCGTGCCGGTCGAGCAGCTGGGCGGCCAGCGCGTGCGCGCGCAGCGTGGGGTCGGGCTCCGGGGTGGGCAGGGCGGACCATCGTCCGGCGCCGTCGGGGCGCACCACGGCTCGGGCGGGCCGCGCGCCCGTCCGTAGGCCGAGCCCGGCCCGCACCGGACGCCCCCGCGGTGTCGCCTGCCGGACCGGGTGCGCGGTGCCGCGCCCGCCGCCGATCCTGGCCCGCAACGGCGTCAGCGCGTCGTTGGTGACGTGACCGCTCCACACGAGGTCCCACAGCGCGTCCAGGACGGCGAGGCTGCTCACGGCGTGGGGCTCGTCCTGGTCCGCCAGCAGGCCGGCTACCCGCTCCGCGAGGTGGTCGAGGAAGAACGCCCCGCCACCGGCGAGAGCCACGAGGACCGCATCGTGCAGGCCGGACGTCAGGGCGCCCGCCCGTTCGGTGGGCGGCGCAAGGGTGAGGTCGGCGGTCGCGACCGGGTGCAGGCTGACCAGGCCGTCGCGCGCGGCGAGCGAGGCGTGACCGGCCCAGAGCACCTCGCCGGCGGCGGTGAGCTCGTCGAGCATGGCCGGCGCGTAGTCCGCCACGCGCGCGGGCAGCACGAGCGACTCGAGGGCCGACGCCGGGACGGCGAAACCGGCGAGCTGCTCGACGACCCGCGCCAGCCCGTCGATGCCGCGCAGCCCCGTCGACCGCGCCCGGCCGGCGTCGTCGTGGGGCACGACGCCCTGCCAGGCCGGCAGGAACACCCCGAGCGCCTGCTGCGGCACCGGCTCCACCTGACCGCGCAGCGCGGCGAGCGAGCGCCGACGCAGCGTGCGCAGCACGTTGGGGTCGCAGTGGTCCTCGCCCGTGCCGCCGAGCACCTCGGGCCGCAGCCGGCCGACCACGAGGAGGTCGCTCGCCACGAGCCGGCGCAGCACGTCCGCGGCGACCGCCGGGCCCACCGCGAACCGGGTGGCGAGCTCCGCGACGGTGAACGGGCCGTGGGTCCTGGCGTGGCGGCGCACGAGGTCGCCCCACGGGTCGGGCAGCACCTGCGTGAACTCCTCTGGCACCCCGACGGGCAGGGCGCAGCCGAGCGCGTCGCGCAGGCGACCGGCGTCCTCGACGGCCGCCCACCGCTCGCGTCCGTCGGCCAGCCGCACCCGCAGCAGGCGACGCTGCGACTCCAGGTCGGTGAGCCACGTGGGCACGTCGTCGTGCGTGGCAGGGCGGCTGCGCGCGACGACCTCCTCGGTGGTCAGGGGCCCGTGCCGGCGCACGACGTCGGCGACGTCCTCGCGGTGGCGGGCCTGGCGGTCCGGAGCCGTGCCGCTGACCTCGGCCTCGACGGCGAGCACGGCCGCCGGGTCGAGCAGGTCGGCGAGAGGGGCCGAGCCGCCGAGCAGCTCGGCGAGGAGGGCCGGGTCGAGGGTCAGCGCCGCGGCCCTCCGCTCGGCGAGCGGGGCGTCGCCGTCGTAGAGGAACTGGGCGGTGTAGCCGAACAGGAGCGACTGGGCGAACGGCGACGGGGTCGGGGTCGTGACCTCCACCACGCCGACGCGCCGGGCGACGACGTCGCGCATGAGCCCGGTGAGGGCAGCCACGTCGAAGTCGTCCTGCAGGCACTCGCGCGCCGCCTCGAGCAGGATCGGGAAGTCGGGGTGGGCCGAGGCGACCGCGAGCAGCTGTGCCGAGCGCTGGCGCTGCTGCCACAGCGGCTGACGCTTGTCCGGGCGGCGCCGTGGCAGCAGCAGCGCGCGCGCGGCGGCCTCGCGGAACCGCGCGGCGAAGAGTGCCGAGCCGCCGAGCTCCGCGCGCACGGTCGCCGCGACGTCGTCGGGCTCGAGGAAGAGGTCTGGCAGGTCCAGCGGCGACTCCTCCTGCGCCCAGCCCCCCGTGGCGGCGTCCCACGTGCCCGCGCCGGACGAGACCATGTCCGGCAGGCGCAGCACGATCCCGTCGTCGGAGTGCAGCACGGCCGCGTCCACGCCGTAGCGTTCGCGCAGCCGGGCCCCGAGCACGAGCGCCCAGGGCGCGTGCACGCGCGCCCCGTAGGGCGAGTGCACGACGACGCGCCAGTCGCCCAGCTCGTCGCGGAACCGCTCGACGACCACCGTCGCGTCGTCGGGCACACGACCCGTGGCGGCGCGCTGCTCGTCGAGGTACGCGAGCAGGTTGTCGGCGGCCCAGGCGTCCAGCCCGGCGGCCAGCACGCGTTCGCGCGCAGCGTCGGGGGGCAGGGCGACCGTCTCGCGCACCCAGGCGCCGAGGGCGCGACCGAGCTCCGCGGGGCGGCCGGGGGAGTCGCCCTTCCAGAACGGCAGCCGGCCCGGCAGGCCCGGCGCCGGGCTGACCAGGACGCGGTCGGGGGTGATCTCCTCGATCCGCCACGTGCTCGAGCCGAGCGTGAAGGTGTCGCCAACGCGGGACTCGTAGACCATCTCCTCGTCGAGCTCGCCCACACGCTTGCCGCCCCGCTGGCGGGCCGGGACGTCGACCGGCGCGTCCTGGGGTCCGCTCGGGCCGGCGCCCGCGAGGAAGACGCCGTACAGGCCCCGGTCGGGGATGGTGCCGCCGCTCGTCACCGCGAGGCGCAGGGCCCCTGGTCGACCGCTGAGCACGCCTGTGGTCCGGTCCCAGACGATCCGGGGCCGCAGCTCGGCGAACTCCTCGCTGGGGTAGCGGCCCGAGAGCAGGTCGAGCACAGCGCGCAGGCTGCCGTCGCCGAGCTCGGTGAACGGCGCTGCGCGGCGCACCACGACGGCGAGGTCCTCGACCGCCCAGTCCGCCACGGCGACCATCGCGACCACCTGCTGGGCGAGCACGTCCAGGGGGTTGGTGGGCACGTGCAGCGACTCGATCTGCCCGGCCCGCATGCGCTGGGCGATGACGGCCGCGGGGACGAGGTCGCCGCGGAACGTGGGGAAGACGACGCCGCGCGAGACGGCCCCGACCTGGTGGCCCGCACGGCCGATCCGCTGGAGCCCGGACGCGACCGACGGCGGGGAGCCGACCTGCACGACGAGGTCGACGGCACCCATGTCGATGCCCAGCTCGAGGGAGGAGGTCGCGACCACGGCCGGGAGCCGGCCGGCCTTGAGCTCCGACTCCGTCCGGGTGCGCTCGGCCCGGCTCATCGAGCCGTGGTGGGCCCTGGCGAGGATGCGGCTCGCATCGTCGGTGTCGATGCCGACGGCTGCACCGGACTGCCCGGGAGCCTGGGCCGGGGCGAGGGCTCCCGGATCCGGGACGTCCTGCCCCTGGCGGCCGGCCCAGACCTCGTTCATCCGGGCCGTGAGCCGTTCGGCGCCGCGTCGCGAGTTGGTGAACACGAGCGTCGAGCGGTGCGACGCGACGAGGTCGACGACGCGTCCTTCGACGTGCGGCCACACGGACGGTCGGCGCGGGCCCGCGGCCGTCTGGCCGGACAGGTCGGGCGCGCCGGCCCGGTCGCGCGGGTCGGCCCGGGCTTCACGTTCGGCCTCGGCGGCCGACGACGACGCGCCGGGTGCCGGCCCAGGCGCCCCGGGTGGTCGGGCGCCCGCCAGGTCGGTGAGGTCCGGCACGGGGACGACGACGGTGACCTCGACCCGCTTGGTCGCCGGCGGCTGGACCACCCGCACGGACCGACCCCCGTCGGCCGGCGTGCGCCCGCCGGCCAGGAAGCGCGCCACGGCGTCGACCGGACGGACGGTCGCGGACAGGCCGATCCGCTGGGCGGGGCCGCCGTGCTCCTCGAGCAGGGCGTCGAGCCGCTCGAGGCTGACCGCGAGATGGGCACCTCGCTTGGTCCCGGCGACGGCGTGGATCTCGTCGACGATCACGGTGCGCACCCCGACGAGCCCCGCACGCGCCGCGGACGTCAGGACGAGGAAGAGGGACTCGGGGGTGGTGATGAGCACGTCGGGCGGGCGCGTGGCGAAGGACCGCCGCTCGGCGGCCGGCGTGTCACCGGTGCGCACGCCGACGCGGACGTCGGGCGCGGCGAGGCCGGCGCGGGCCGCGGCCTGACGGATCCCGACGAGGGGGGAGCGCAGGTTGCGCTCGACGTCCGTCGCGAGCGCCTTGAGCGGCGAGACGTAGAGCACGCGGCAGCGGTGCGGCTCGTCCGGTGGCGGGCCGGCGAGCAGCTGGTCGAGCGACCAGAGGAAGGCCGCGAGGGTCTTGCCCGAGCCCGTGGGCGCGACGACGAGCGTGTGCTCGCCCTGGGCGATCGCGGACCACGCACCCGTCTGGGCGGTCGTCGGGCCGTCGAACGCGCCGGCGAACCAGTCCCGGGTGGGCGGCCAGAAGCCCGCGAGGGGGTCGGGGGCCGGGCTGCTCACCGGGCCATTGTGGCCGTCGGCACCGACACGTGCGCGTGGCATCCTGTGCCCGTGCGCTACAGCGAGTTCTGGGACCTGGTGACCGACGTGTTCGGCGCACCGATGGGTCGCGTCCTCGTGGCGGACCAGGTGCTCACCGCGCTGGGGGACCGCACGGCGGCACAGGCCCTCGAGGCCGGCGAGGACCCGCGCGCCGTGTGGCGCGCGCTGTGCGACGCCATGCAGGTGCCGGCCGGCGACCGCTGGGGCCGGGCGCACCGTCGCCGCCCGTCCTGAGCGAGGGCGAGCGGCGGCGTGTCGCGCCGCCATCCCGGCGGTCGAACAGGTGTTCGGCTACGCTGTCCCCAGGTGCCGCGCCCGAAGCCCTGTCCACACCCGGCCGGGCCCGGGCGGACGGCGTGTCGGTGGCCGGACGTAGCGTCACCGACACGACATCAGCACAGCACGACCGAACCACGGCACGACCTAACCACGGCACGAACTAACCACGGCACGACCTAACCACGGTGGGCACCACCCACCCACGATCACCGAGGTGACCCATGGCTGCTCCAGCGGACCGCACGAAGGCCCTCGAGGCCGCCCTGAGCCAGATCGACCGCCAGTTCGGCAAGGGCTCGATCATGCGCCTCGGCGACGAGGGGCGTGCCCCGGTCGAGGTCATCCCCACCGGCTCTGTCGCGCTCGACATCGCGCTGGGCATCGGCGGGCTGCCACGCGGACGCGTGGTGGAGATCTACGGCCCCGAGTCCAGCGGCAAGACGACCCTCGCGCTGCACGCCGTGGCCAACGCCCAGAAGGCCGGTGGCATCGCGGCCTTCATCGACGCCGAGCACGCGCTGGACCCGGAGTACGCGAAGAAGCTCGGTGTGGACACCGACGCCCTGCTCGTCTCGCAGCCGGACACCGGTGAGCAGGCCCTGGAGATCATGGACATGCTCATCCGGTCGGGCGCGATCGACATCGTCGTCATCGACTCGGTCGCGGCCCTGGTCCCCAAGGCCGAGATCGAGGGTGAGATGGGTGACAGCCACGTCGGCCTGCAGGCGCGCCTCATGTCCCAGGCGCTGCGCAAGATCACGGGCGCCCTGAGCAACTCGGGCACCACGGCGATCTTCATCAACCAGCTCCGCGAGAAGATCGGAGTCTTCTTCGGCTCGCCC
>NZ_DAORSQ010000075.1:0-13661 GCF_035443605.1 Actinotalea sp.
TGCTACCACCAAGGCCGACGGGAACCGTGGCCGCGATCTGGGGACCGCCACCGGGATGAACCGACGGCGATCGTCTCCAGGTGTATCGGCACGCCGGCCCGGGACTTGAGGTGTCCCGCGCCAGGGCGCCCCGGGTCAGGCGAGCACCCAGCGCCGGGCCAGCGCCAGCACGTCCGCCAGGTGCTCCTCGACCGCCGCCAGGTCGGCGAACGTGACGACGGCCCGGTCGGGCGCCTGCCAGGCCATGAGGCCGGTCGGGTCGGCGAAGGTGAAGGTGTCGACGTCCGTCCGGACGGCCGCGCCGCGGTGGAAGACGAGCTGGAGCCGGTCCCCTGGCCGCAGCCGGAACGTGATCCGGTCCCGGCCGTCGTGCACGAAGCTGGGGGCGTTCCACTTGACGTGCTCGGTGAGCCCCGGCACGGACGCGAGCAGCGCACCCCGCAGCCGACGGACGGCGGCCTCGTGAGGGTGCTCGAGGGCGTCGAGGTAGGTCGCCACCTGGATGGATCCGTCCGTCACGCGCCCTCCCGATCGTTCCGGTCAGTGTCATCGACGGCGGCAACGGGCGCCACCGGGGCGCACGAGCGAGACGGGTCCGCTCGGCGCGGCCGATCCGGGGACCTTGACCCATCAACAGGGCTCGGCAGCGCCCGATGGGGGCCCGACGGAAGGTCGAGGGCCCGGCTCGGGCCCCGTCACCGCGCCGACGAACGGAGCGTCATGAACGCCACAGCGACCAGCCGGCGGACCACGATGTCGTGGTTCACCAACCGCGGGGTCAACGTCAAGATCCTCTCCGCCGTCCTCACCGCTGCGGTCGTGGCCGCCGTGGTCGGGGCGCTCGGGATCGTGGCGCTCGCCTCGACGAACGCCGCGACCCACGACATGTACTCCGAGCACCTGCTCCGCACGGCGCAGGTCGCCGAGCTGCGCCGACTCACGGTCGAGATGCGCCTCAACATCGTCAACCACGTCACGGTCCTGGCGCCGGACGACAAGGTCGCCTACGAGGAGCGGTTCGCCGCGGCGGAGGAGCCGGCGCGGCAGATCGTCAGCGACCTGCTCGCCGCCGACCTGCCCGCCGACGAGCGGGCACTGGTCGAGACCTATGCCGCGTCGCTCGACTCCTACACGGCGCTGCGTGACGCGAAGCTGTACCCGCTGTCGCACGAGGGCGACATGGCTGGCTGGACCGACGTCCGTGACAACGAGGCCCGGCCGTTCACCAACGGCATGATGGACGCCCTTGCCGAGGTCATCGAGCTCGAGCGCGTGGCGGCCGAGGCTGCCGCCGCAGACGCGCAGGGCGCCTACGCGGCCAGCCGCACGCAGTCGATCCTCATCCTGCTCATCGGGCTCTCCGCCGCGATCGTCATCGGCTTCCTCGTCGCCCGGTCGATCGTCGCCGGGCTGGCCCGCGTGCACGCGGTCTCCGACGCGCTCGAACGCGGCGACCTCACGGTGACGGCGGAGCTGACCACCACGGACGAGCTGGGGCGCATGGGCTCCGCGCTCGACCGCGCCGTCGCGAGCCTGCGGGTGGCCGTCGGCACCATCGACACCTCCTCGACGTCGCTCGCCTCCGCCGCCGAGCAGATGTCCGGGGTCACGGGCCAGATCGCGGCATCGGCGGAGGAGACGTCCGCGCAGGCCGGTGTCGTGTCCGCCGCGGCGGAGCAGGTCAGCCGCAACGTGCAGACGGTGGCGTCGGGGGCGGAGCAGATGGGCGCGTCGATCCAGGAGATCGCGCACAACGCCGCCCAGGCCTCGCGCGTGGCCGGTCAGGCCGTCGACGCCGCCGAGGTCACCTCCGCGACGATCCACCGCCTCGGCGAGTCGTCGCGCGAGATCACCAACGTGGTCAAGCTCATCACCCAGATCGCCGAGCAGACCAACCTCCTGGCCCTCAACGCGACCATCGAGGCCGCGCGCGCCGGCGAGGCCGGCAAGGGGTTCGCCGTCGTGGCCGGCGAGGTCAAGGAGCTCGCGCAGGAGACCGCGCGCGCCACCGAGGACATCTCGCGCCGCGTGGCGGCCATCCAGGCCGACACCGATGCCGCCGTCGGCGCGATCGGGGAGATCAGCGGGATCGTCGGCTCCATCAACGACTACCAGTCGACGATCGCCTCGGCGGTCGAGGAGCAGACGGCGACCACGCAGGAGATCAACCGGTCCGTCGCCGAGGCCGCGACCGGCTCTGGCGAGATCGCGTCGAACATCGCCGGGGTGGCCGACGCCGCCGACCTCACGTCCCAGGGGGTCGCCGAGTCCCAGGGCGCCGTGCACGAGCTGGCGCGGATGTCCGGCGACCTGCGCACCCTGGTGGCCCAGTTCCGGTTGTGACCGCCGTCGCCGTGATGGCGGTGCTCAGGCGAGCGCCGCCATCACCGCGACCCCCGTGGCCGCGGCGGCGACCGTGAGCGCCAGCGTGCCGACGGCGTTGAGCACCGCGGCGCGCAGCTCGCCCGCCTGAGCCAGCCGCACCGTCTCCACCATCGCGGTGGAGAACGTCGTGTACCCGCCGCAGAACCCGGTCGCGGCGACGACCCGCACGTCCGGGCCGAGTCCGTGGAACGTCGCCGCCCCGGCCAGCAGACCGATGACCAGCGACCCGCTGACGTTGACGGCGACCGTCGCCACCGGCAGCACCGAGGTCCAGCGGCGTCGGATCGCGCCGTCGACCACGAACCGGGTCGCGGCTCCCAGCCCGCCGAGCACCGCGACGGCGAGGGCCAGGATCACGGGGCACCGCCTGCCGAGAGCGGGTCGCCCGCCCGCCGGGCGGCGCGCCGCACGTGCAGCCGTTCCGCCCACGACACCCCCAGGACGCACGCGAGGACCCCGAGCACGAGCGACGCCGTCGCGTACACCCCGGCGACCACCCACGCACCGTCCCCGAGCAGCACCGTGACCTCCAGGGCGAGGCTGCTGAACGTGGTGAAGCCGCCCAGCACCCCGGTGCCGAGCCCGAGCCGCAGGAGCCGCCCGCGCTGCCCCTCCTCGCCGCGACGGAGCAGGGTCTCGAGCAGCGCCCCGAGCAGGAGGGCGCCGACGACGTTCTCGACGAGGGTCGCCGTCGGGAAGCCGCCATGGCTGCCGACGGCCGTGGTCAGGCCGTACCGCAGGGCGGTGCCGAGCACGCCGCCGAGGCCGACGACGGCGACGAGGCTGGGGCGCAGGTGTGCCGGCCTGCTCATGGCGCCCTCCCGTCCTGCCCCGTCGGCCGGGCCGGGACGATCGCCCCGGCCGCGCTTCCCCGGGTCAGGCTAGTGGTCCACCGGCGGCTCAGCCGCGGACCACCAGGACGGGCAGCTCGGCCTGTCCGAGCACCTTGTAGGTGGTCGAGCCGAGCATCACGCCACGCAGCGGGCTCTCGCCGTAGGAGCCGACGATGATCATCCGTGCCTGGTGCCGCGCCGCGGCGTCGACGAGCGCGGCCGCGGGCGACTCGTGGACCAGCTCGACGACGGCCCGCACCCCCGCGGCCTCGGCGCGGACCAGCGCGTGGGCCGTCGCGTGGCGCCCGAGCTCCTCGATGGCCGCCTG
This sequence comes from Actinotalea sp., assembly GCF_035443605.1. Classification (NCBI taxonomy): domain Bacteria; kingdom Bacillati; phylum Actinomycetota; class Actinomycetes; order Micrococcales; family Cellulomonadaceae; genus Actinotalea; species Actinotalea sp. Next base: position 3,547 of record NZ_DAORSQ010000075.1, read on the forward strand.
GTGGGCGAGGAACTCCTCGCCCCGTCCCCCGGGGGGCGCGACCCCGTAGACGAGCACGAGGGGCTCGCGATAGGTGGCCGCGAGGTCGAGCGCGACCGTGAGGGCGAGGTCGGACCCCGTGGACTCGTCGTACCCCAGCACGAACGTCATCGCTGCTCCCTCGCCCCGCCCGGGACGAGCCCCGGGTCCGCCACGCCCGCCCGCTCCGCCCAGAACGCCGAGCCCCTCACCCGCGAGACGGCCAGCAGCACGAGGCCGACGGCAAGGATGACGATGCCGATGACGAGCGGCGGGCCCATCCCGAACCACGCCTGCCCCGTGTAGGAGTTCTCCGGGTCCGCCATGTCGATGACGGACTCGACGAGCAGCCACAGGAGCATCACGGCGCCGACCACGGGCCCGATGCCGATGAGCAGCAGGTTGCGCACGCTCTCGAGCAGGTGACGACGGTAGTAGAGCGCACAGGCGATCCCGGTCAGGGCGTAGTAGAACGCGATGAGCAGCGAGAGCGCCGTGAGGGAGTCGAACAGCGCGTTCTCGCTGACGGCCGACAACCCGAGGTACCACAGCACGGCGATCGCGGCCACGGCCCAGGTCGCCACGTCCGGGGTGCGGAACCGCGGGTGGATCCGGGCGAACGCCGGCGGGATGGCACCGCGCCGGGCCATCGACAGGGCGGTCCGGGAGGCGGGGATGATCGTCGTCTGCGTCGAGGCGATCGCCGAGGTGGTCACGGCGAGGAGCACCACCCAGTCCCAGCCCCCGAGCACCTGCTCCGCGAGGAGCCCGAAGATGAACTCCTCCTCCTCGGCGTTCTCGGCCAGGAACTCGGTGCCCGCCACCGCCACCAGGGCGAACGCGACGCCGACGTACGTCAGCAGCAGGATCAGCGTCGAGAGCACGGCCGCCCGGCCGGGAGCGCTCGCCGGGTCGGACGTCTCCTCGGAGAGGTTGACGGCCGACTCCCACCCCCAGTAGGCGAACACGCCGAGCAGCAGCCCCCCGGTCAGCGCGGCGCCGCCGGCGCCGAACGGGTCGAGCCACGCGAGGGACATCGCCGGCGCCCCGACGGCGGCGTCCCCGGCGGCCACCCGCACCAGGGCGACGACGGCGAATGCCAGCAGCGCGCCCACCTGGGCGAGGATCAGGCCGTTCTGCACCCGGGCGGAGACCTCCGTGCCGAGCACGCACAGCCAGGTCATCAGCGCGATGAGCGCCACGGCGCCAGCCATCACCACGGGCTGGTTGTCCGCCAGCTCGTCGAGCCCGAGGGTCAGCAGGCCGAACCGGACGCCCACCTCCGCCAGGGACCCGATGACGAGCACGCCCGTGAGGGTGATCGCCCAGCCCCCGATCCAGCCGAACGTCGGGCCCATCGCGCGCGTCACCCACGAGAAGGTCGTCCCGCAGTCCTGGTCCACCTTGTTGAGGTAGTAGAAGGCCGACGCGATGAGCAGCATCGGCACGAAGGAGGCGAGCAGGGTCCCGGCGGCGTAGATCCCGACGAGCGCCACCACGGGCCCGAGGATCGCGGCGAGCGAGTAGGCGGGAGACGTCGCGGCCAGCCCGATGACCAGGGCATCGACGAAGCCGATGGCTCCGGGCTTGAGCGACGGCGACGGCGACGGCGCACCGGCGGCGGGTCCGGCGGTCTCGGAACGCTCCATGGCTCCCCCTGCGCTGCGCTGCACGTGGTGGTGCTCACCCTGCCCCCGCTGGGTCGAGACCCGCAAGATCACCGCCGGCACCGATGGACGACCGCCGCGCAGGGAATGCCTCCCGGCACGCTAGAGTTATACCCCCCGGGGTATCCCCCGACCGCCACCTCCGAGGAGCACAAGCATGGCCACCGTCACCCTGACCGCCGAGACCTTCGGCCCCACCACCGAGGCGGCCGGCGTCGTCCTCGTGGACTTCTGGGCCGCCTGGTGCGGCCCGTGCCGCCGGTTCGGCCCGGTCTTCGAGCAGGCCTCCGTCCGGCACCCCGACGTGGTGTTCGGCAAGGTCGACACCGAGGCGGAGCAGGGGCTCGCCGGCGGCCTCGGGATCAGCTCCATCCCCACCCTCATGATCTTCCGCGACGGCGTGCTGCTCTTCGCCGAGGCCGGAGCCCTGCCGGGGAACGCCCTGGAGGACCTCATCGGCAAGGCAGAGGCCCTGGACATGGACGAGGTGCGCGCCACCCTCGCGGCCCGCGCCGCTTCGTGAGCGGTCTCGTCGCGACCGCGACGGCCGGGGCGGCCGGCCTGCTCGCTGCCCACGGGCGCCGACGCGTCCTCGTGGCGGCGCTGCTGGCGCCGGTGGTCGCGGGCGTCGTCGCCGTGAGCACCGGTGGTCTCGCCCAGGCCACCCCCGGGCGGTGGGTCGTGGTGGCCCTGCTCGGCGCGCTCGGCTCCGCCGTGCTGGCCACCTATCTGCCGGTCCGCGGCCCCTGGTACCGCCTGCAGGCCGGCTGCACGCGGTGCGCCGTCGTGGCGGGCCTGAGCCTGCCGGTCGCGACGATGGTGCTGGCCAGCGACCCGCTGGATGCCGGGACCTCGATGCTCGCGCTCGCAGCGGTGACCTTCGGCCTCGGCCAGCGCCTGCGGGACCCCGGCACCTGCCCGACGCGCTGAACGCCCGCGGGTCGGGGACCGGCCACGCCGGCGACCCGCGCGGGCGGCGCCCTCAGGACTCGACGACGATGGCGATGACGACCGGCTCGCGGCGGTACCGCCGCTGGATGAACCGGCTCACCGCGCGCGAGATGGCCTGCTCGAGGGCGTCGATCCCGGTGACGCCCTGCTCGGCCGCCCTGGCCAGCGCCGTCGTGACCTCCGCCGAGGCGCCGTCGAACGTGTGGTCGTCGTGGACGAAGCCCCGGGTGAGGAACTCCGGCGGCTCGGCCAGCGTGGTGGTCGTCGGGTCGACGAGCGCCAGGACGGTGATCACCCCGCCCTCACGCAGCAGGCGACGCTCGTGCAGCGTGTCCTCGGTGGCCTTGCCGACCGTCTCGCCGTCGACGTAGACCAGCCCCGCCTCGACCTGACCGACGATCGTCGCGACGCCGTCGACGAGGTCGACGACCATGCCGTCGCGCCCGACGATGACGCGCTCGGCCGGCACCCCGCAGCTCACCGCGAGCTGCGCGTTGGCGTGCAGGTGCTTGGACTCGCCGTGGATCGGCAGCACGTTGCGCGGACGCAGGATGTTGTAGCAGTAGACGAGCTCCCCGGCGCTGGCGTGCCCCGAGACGTGCACCTTGGCGTTGCCCTTGTGCACCACGTTCGCCCCGCGGTCGGTGAGCTTGTTGATGATCCCGTAGATCGCACTCTCGTTGCCAGGGATCAGCGAGCTCGCGAGCAGCACGGTGTCGCCCTCGCCGACGGAGATCTGGTGGTCGCCGTTGGCCATCCGGCCCAGCGCGGCCATGGGCTCGCCCTGCGAGCCCGTGCAGATCAGGGTGACCTTCTGGTCGGGCATCGACTCGAGCTTCTTCGCGTCGACCACGAGGCCGTGCGGGATGGTGAGGTAGCCCAGGTCCCTGGCGATGCCCATGTTGCGCACCATCGACCGACCGACGAACGCGACCTTGCGGCCGTGCTGGTGCGCGGCGTCGAGCACCTGCTGGATGCGGTGCACGTGGCTCGCGAAGCTCGACACGATGATCCGCCGCGGTGCCGTGGCGAACACGTGGTCGATCGCGGGGGCGAGGTCACGCTCCGACGTGGTGAACCCGGGGACCTCGGCGTTGGTCGAGTCGACCATGAACAGGTCGACGCCCTCCTCGCCGAGCCGGGCGAAGTGGCGCAGGTCGGTGATCCGGCCGTCGAGCGGGAACTGGTCCATCTTGAAGTCGCCGGTGTTGAGCACCAGGCCGGCGGGGGTCCGGATCGCCACCGCGAGGCCGTCGGGGATGGAGTGGTTGACGGCGACGAACTCGAGCCCGAACACGCCGGCGTGGTAGGTGTCCCCCGCCTCGACGTGCTGGGTGCGGGGGGTGATCCGGTGCTCCTTGAGCTTGGCCGTGATGAAGGCCAGCGTGAGCTCCGAGCCGATCACGAGGATGTCCGGGCGCTCCTTGAGCAGGTACGGCACCCCGCCGATGTGGTCCTCGTGACCGTGCGTCAGCACGATCGCCTCGATGTCGCCCAGTCGGTCCCGCAGCGACGTGAAGTCCGGGAGGATGACGTCGATCCCGGGCTGGTGGTCCTCCGGGAAGAGCACGCCGCAGTCGACGACCACGAGGCGCCCGTCGTACTCGACGACGCTCATGTTGCGCCCGATCTCCCCGAGCCCGCCGAGGGTGGTGACCCGCATCACACCGCGCTTCAGCTGCGGCGGGGCGGTCGGGGCGAGGGAGTGGGCGTTCTGCACGGGGATGGTCCTCCAGGGTCGGGGCGGCCGGGCGCGAGGACCGGCGGGTGACGAGATCCGGGTCCATCCTCCCCTACCGGGGCCCGGGGCGGGACCGGGTCAGCCGATGATCGGCGCACCGACCGGCCGCCGGTACAGCCGCTGCCGCTCCCGCAGGGCCATGGCGGTGCCGAGCGTGAGCGGTCCGAGCCTGCCGATGAACATCAGGACGGCGAGCAGCAGCTGGTGGGCCGGGCCCAGCTGCGCCGTGATCCCCGTCGACAGGCCGACCGTCGCCAGGGCGGAGATCACCTCGAAGAGCACCTGGTCGACGTCGATCGCCGACGTCAGCGAGATGAGCAGCGTCGTGACCACCACACCGGCGACGCTGAGCAGGGCCACCGCCACCGCCTGCCGCTGCGTGGAGCTCGACAGCCGGCGGTCCCCGTACGTCGAGTCCGGGTCCCCGCGCAGCTCGGACCAGATGACCACGAGCAGCACCACGAAGGTGGTCATCTTGATGCCGCCGGCGGTGCTCGCGCTGCCGCCACCGATGAACATCAGGACGTCGGTGCCCAGCCACGTCCCGTCCCGCATCGCCGCGGTGTCCACCGAGTTGAAGCCAGCCGTGCGTGGCATGACGCCCTGGACGAAGGCCGCGAGCACCCGGCCCGGCACGTCCAGCGCCCCCAGGGTCGCCGGGTTCGACCACTCGGCCACGAGCATGAACACGGTGCCGACCGGCACCAGCACGGCCGTCGCGAGCAGGGTCATCGACGTGTGGATGCTCCAGCGCGACGGACGTCGGTGCTGACGCCAGACCTCGAAGATCACCGGGAAGCCCAGGCCGCCGACGAGCACGGCGAGGGTGAGCGGCAGGAGGATCCACGGGTCCGTCCCGAAGCCGATGAGGCTGTCGCCGTACAGCGCGAACCCCGCGTTGTTGAAGGCGGACACGGAGTGGAAGGCACCGAGCCACAGAGCGCGCGGCAGGGGCTCGCCGTAGGTCACCGCCCAGCGTGCCGCGAGCACGAGCGCCGTGACGACCTCGACCACGACGGTCACCCGCGCGACCCCCAGCAGCACCGATCGCACGTCGCCCAGGCCGACGCTGCGGGTCGACGCGGCCGCGACCAGCCGGGTCTGCAGGTCGAGCCTGCGGGACAGCAGCAGCGCGAGCAGAGACGCGAAGGTCATGATGCCGAACCCGCCGAGCTGGATGAGCCCGAGGATCACCGCGTGGCCGAACCCCGACCACGCGGTGGCCGTGTCGACGACCACGAGCCCCGTGACGCACACCGCCGATGTCGCCGTGAACAGCGCGGTGACGAAGCCGGCCGGGGCGCCGGTGCTCGCCGCGGGCAGGCTCAGCAGCAGCGTGCCGGCCCCGATCGCCGCGGCGAAGCCCAGCACGACGAGCTGACCCGGCCTGCGGCGACCGTGCCCGACGGCGGCGCGGCCGCGGGGAACGCGCGGCCGTCGGGGACGCGACGACGGGCCGGGGAGCTGGTCTGGCTCGCGCATCGAGCACCTCTCGGCCGGACGGGGCCGCCCGACCGGCGACGCCGACCACTATCCCAACGGACCGGCCGACGGGGCACGTCGCCGGCGGGTCGGCCCGCACGTGTCGTCCCGCTCGTGTCGGCCCGCACGGCTCGCCCCGCGACCGGCCCCGGCCCCGCAGGGCTCCCTGGGGCCAAGGTCCCACCTGACGCGACGGAGCCGGTACCGTGTCGCCGTGGCGACGATGGCGGGGCGGGCGACGACGCTCGCGCGCGCCGTGACGATCGCCACGACCAGCCTGGCGCTCGGCGCCGGCTCGCACGTCCTCGCGGGCGGCCCGGCCGCCCCCGCGGGGGTGCTGGCCGTGCTGGGCAGCCTGCTGCTCGTCGGCGCGCTCGGCGTCTCGCGGCGACGGCTGAGCGCCCGCAGCCTCGTCCCGCTCGTCGTCGTGGCCCAGGCGCTCGTCCACGCCGTGCTCACCTGGGTCCACCAGGCGTCGGCCCTCGCCGTGCCCGCGGGTCTGTCGCCGGCCACCTCGCACGGGGCGGTGCACGGGGCGGTGACCGCGCACCTCGTCGCCGACGCGGCGGCCGTCCACCTCGGCCCGACGATGCTCCTCGCGCACACCGCTGCGACGCTCGTCACCGTCGCGGCGGTGCTCGGTGCCGACCGCGCTGCCGCCCGTGCGCGGCACTGGTGGTCCGGCGTCCTCGTCCTGACCCGCGGCGCCGTCGTCGTGCCCCGCGTGGCGCCGCCGCGGCCCGCTGCGACCCCCGACATGGCGACGGTCAGCAGGCTCGCCCGCAGCATCGCGCGACGCGGGCCACCGGCGGCGTCCGCCACCGCCTGACGCCCGGCGTCGGCCGTGGCCCTGTGCCACCCCGTCCCCTGCCCCGCGTGCCGTCGGCACGCCCGGCACGGCCCCCTGGAGTCTCATGACCACCCTGCGCGGTCGCGTACCCGCACCCCCGACCCACCCGGTGCCGCACCGCGCGCGTCGCCCCACGCGACGCCGCGCGGTGCGCGCCGTCGTGCAGGGCGTGCTGCTGGCCGCGCTGTGCCTGCTCACCGCCACGACGGCGGCGGCGCACGACCAGCTGGTCGGCAGCGACCCCCCGGCCGACGCCGTCGTGACGACGCCACCCGCTGCCGTCACGCTCACCTTCAGCGCGGAGCTGATCGACATCTCGGCGACCGTCCTGGCCGACGGGCCGGCGGGCGCCCTCGAGGTCGGCCCGCCGACCGTCGCCGGCACCCAGGTGACCGCAGCGCTGCCGGCCGACCTGCCGGGCGGCGCCTACGTGGTCACGTGGCGGGTGGTCTCCGGCGACGGTCACCCCATCCAGGGCAGCTTCGGGTTCACGATCGACGCACCCGTCGCGACGGCTGCACCGACCCCGACGGCCACCTCGACCCCGACACCCACCGCCTCGTCGACCCTGCCCGCCTCGGAGCCCGAGCCGTCGGTCGCCGCGACGACGGGCACGACGGGCACGACCGGACCCGCACCGTTCATCGCCGTCGCCATCGCCGGCCTGCTCGCCCTCGTCACGGCCGTCGTCGTGATCCTGGAGCGCCGGTCCTGGCACGGCGGCACCACCTCAGGAGATGACGCATGACCAGCACCACGCACCGCACGCGCACCACGCACCGCACGCGCACCCTCGCCGGCGCCCTCGCGCTCGCCGCCCTGGCCCTTGCCGGCTGCCAGACGTCCGCCGACACCCCGGCCGGCACGACCGCCCCCGACGACGCCCTGACCGTCGGCGACCCGTGGGTCAAGGCGGCGGACGCCGGCATGACGGCCGCCTTCGGCGTGCTGGAGAACCACACCGACGCCGACATCCAGATCGTCGCGGCGACCACGGCCCTGTCGCCGATGGAGCTGCACGAGATGGCCACCGACGCGGACGGTGCGACGGTCATGCGACGCAAGGAGGGCGGGATCACCGTCCCCGCACTCGGGACGGCAGAGCTCGCACCCGGCGGTGAGCACCTCATGCTCATGGACCTCAGCGGCCCGGTGCGGCCCGGTGACGAGCTCGAGATCACGCTCGAGGCGCAGGACGGGACCACCTGGACCTTCACCGCGGCCGCCCGCACGTTCGACGGCGCCCAGGAGGACTACGTCGGTGACGGCGAGGGCATGGAGGGCATGGGCGACACCGCGGAGACGGCAGCACCGTGACCGACGCGGTACCCCGACGGTCCTTCCTCCAGGGCGGTGCCGCGGCGGTCGGCGGCGCCGCCCTTGCCCTGGGTGGGCGCGCGGCGTGGGACGCCTCGACCACCGCGGCCCCTGCCCCGGACGCCGTCGGCCGCGCCACCGAGCCGGCGGCCGGCCCGCGGCAGGCCGGCGTGGCCACCGCGCCCCAGTCCTTCGCCACCTGGGTCGCCCTCGACCTTCTCGACGGCGTGGACCGTGCGGCGCTCGTACGCCTCATGCGCATCTGGACGGACGACATCGCGCGCCTGACGGCCGGGCGCCCCGGCCTCGCCGACACCGAGCCGGAGCTCGCCCTCGTGCCCGCGCGGCTCACGGTGACGGTCGGGTTCGGTCCCGGGGTCTTCCGAGCGGCGGGCCTCGAGGCGCAGCGACCGGCCTGGCTCGCTCCGCTGCCCGCCTTCACGGTCGACCGGCTCGAGGCCGCGTGGAGCGACGGCGACCTGCTGCTGCAGGTCTGCGCCGACGACGAGATGGCGATCTCGCACGCCGTCCGCCTGCTGACCAAGGGCGCGCGCACGTTCGTCTCGGTGCGCTGGACGCAGCGCGGGTTCCGTCCCAGCCCCGGCGCCACACCGCCGGGCGCCACCATGCGCAACCTCATGGGCCAGCTCGACGGCACGGTCAACCCCGTCGTCGGGGTGGACGACGCGGTGGTCTGGCACGGCGCGGAGGCCGCGGACTGGCTCGTCGGCGGTACGTCCATGGTGGTCCGGCGGATCGCGATGGACCTCGACACCTGGGACCTCGTCGATCGCGCGGGGCGCGAGTTCACCATCGGCCGCAGGCTCGACACGGGCGCCCCGCTCACCGGCACCCACGAGCGGGACGTGCCCGACCTCGACGCCGTGGACGCGCTAGGGCTACCGGTCATCGACACCGCGGCGCACGTCCGCCGCGCCCGCTCGACCGACCCCGACCAGCGCATCCTGCGGCGCGGCTACAGCTACGACGACGCCACCGCCGCGGGGACGTCGACCGACTCCGGGCTGGTCTTCGTGTCCTTCCAGCGTGACGTCACGGCGCAGTACGTGCCGCTGCAGCGGCGGCTGGACGATCTGGACCTGCTCAACCGGTGGACCACCCCGATCGGCTCGGCGGTCTTCGCCGTACCGGGCGGCGTGCTGCCCGGCGAGTTCCTCGCCCAGCGGCTGCTGGTGGGGAACGGGCGCTGAGGTCACCCGAACGGCCCTGACCCACGACGAACGGGTCGCCACCGCGTCATCACCTGTTCGGCCCCGCGGTGGCCGGTCATGGTTATCACCCGGTGACAGGCCGTCATCTCCAGGCGGGCCGAAGTGCCTGATGAGCGGGGTGAGTTTGCGTCATACTGTGACGGACGGCTGCACATCGCGGCCGTCCGTCATGCACTGAGTGACTGGAGGCGTCGTGCTCGACCTCGCACCGGAGATCCACCGTCAACGGCTGGTCGTGGAGGGCACGTGTCGCGAGCCGATCGACGCGGCGTCGATCACGGCGTACCTCTCCGAGCTGTCCAAGGCGATCGACATGGTCGCCCTCATCGAGCCGGTGACGCACCAGTCGCCCCTGTACGGCTGGGCCGGGTGGATCCACTGGGAGACCTCGGGCGCGCACTTCTACGCCTGGGACGTCCCGCGCCTGTTCTTCAGCGTCGACGTGTACGCGTGCAAGCCGTTCGCCGCGCAGACCGTGGTGGACCTCACCCGGGAGTGGTTCGACTCCCACGACGTCGTCTACAAGGAGTTCTGATGTCGCTCGACGCATGGCTCACCTTCGACGTCCAGGGCGACCTGCTCGAGTCGGCACGCGACTGCGAGGCAGAGGTCTTCCAGCGCTGGTACGGCAACTCGCGCGCCGAGCTCGAGGACGAGTACGGCCCGTACGGCGACAGCTCCGTGTACATGGCCGTCTCCGACGAGGCGGGCGAGGTCGTGGCGACCATGCGGCTGCTCGTCCCGGGCGGCAGCGCGGGGCTCAAGACGCTGCACGACGTCGGCCGGGCCCCGTGGGGCGTGGACGGTGCCCGGGCGGCCGCCGTCGTCGGTTTCGACGTCACGTCGACCATCGAGAT
>NZ_DAORSQ010000076.1:0-13204 GCF_035443605.1 Actinotalea sp.
GACTTGACCACCTGGGGCAGGAACATCTTGCCCGCGCCGAACAGGTCGCCGACCACGTTCATCCCGGCCATGAGCGGGCCCTCGATGACAGCCAGCGGCGAGCCGAGCTCGCGGAACGCCTCCTCGGCGTCGGCGGCGACGTGCTCGACGATGCCGTGCACCAGCGCGTGCCGCAGGCGCTCGGCGACCGGCTGCTCGCGCCACGCCTCGGCGCCCCTGGCCTCCTTGGCGACGCCCTTGTAGCTCTCCGCGAGCGCGATGAGCCGCTCGGTGGCCTCGGGGTGGCGCGCAAGGATGACGTCCTCGACCGCCGAGCGGAGCTCCGGGTCCAGGTCCGCGTCCACCGTGAGCATCCCGGCGTTGACGATCCCCATGTCCAGGCCGGCGGCGATCGCGTGCGAGAGGAAGACGGCGTGCATCGCCTCGCGCACGTGGTTGTTGCCGCGGAAGGCGAACGAGACGTTGGAGATCCCGCCGCTGGTCAGCGCTCCTGGCAGGTTCTGCTTGATCCAGCGGACCGCCTCGATGAAGTCGCGCGCGTAGGCGTCGTGCTCGGCCATCCCCGTGGCGACGGTGAGCACGTTGGGGTCGAAGATGATGTCCTGCGGCGCGTAGCCGGCCTCCTGGGTGAGCAGCCGGTAGGCGCGCGAGCACACCGTGACCCGGCGCTCGAGCGTGTCGGCCTGCCCCTCCTCGTCGAACGCCATGACGACGACGGCCGCGCCGTAGCGCCGCACACGCCGGGCCCGCTCGAGGAAGACGGCCTCGCCGTCCTTGAGGGACAGCGAGTTGACGACGGCCTTGCCCTGCACGCGGCGCAGGCCTGTCTCCAGCACGGCCCAGTCGGAGGAGTCGATCATCACCGGCACGCGCGCGATGTCGGGCTCGACCGCCAGGAGGTTGAGGAAGTGGCTCATCGCCTCGGGCCCGTCGATCATGCCGTCGTCGACGTTGACGTCGATGACCTGCGCGCCACCGGCCACCTGCTGGGCCGCGATCGCGACGGCCGCGGCGTCGTCCTTGGCGACGATGGTCGCCTTGAAGCGCGGGCTGCCCGCGAGGTTGGTGCGCTCGCCGACGTTGACGAACGGGATGGTCGCGGTCAGCTCGAAGGGCTCGAGCCCGGAGAGCCGCAGGTGCGGCGAGGCCGGCCCCGCGACGCGCGGCGGCACGCCGTCGACCGCGGCGGCGAACGCGCGGATGTGGTCCGGCGTGGTGCCGCAGCAGCCGCCGACGATGTTGAGCAGCCCCTCGCGGGCGAACCGGCCGAGGACCTCCGCCATCTGCTCCGGGCTCTCGTCGTACTCCCCGAAGGCGTTGGGCAGCCCGGCGTTGGGGTGCGTGGACACCAGCGCCGTGGTGGCCCCGGCGATCTCCCGCAGGTACGGGTGCAGGGGCTCGGGGCCGAGCGCGCAGTTGAGGCCGACCGAGAACAGCTCGGCGTGCTCGGTGGAGATGACGAACGCCTCGGGCGTCTGGCCGGACAGCGTGCGCCCGCTCGCATCGGTGATGGTGCCCGAGAGCATGACCGGCACCCGGCGCCCCGTCGCGCGGGCGACCTCCTCGCACGCGTACAGCGCGGCCTTGGCGTTGAGCGTGTCGAACACCGTCTCGATGAGCAGCAGGTCGACCCCGCCCTCGACCAGTGCCGTGACCTGCTCGGTGTAGGCGGCCGCGAGGTCCTCGAACGTCACGTTGCGGAAGCCCGGCCGCTCGACCTCGGGGGACAGCGACGCGGTCCGGTTGGTCGGGCCGACGGCCCCCGCGACCCAGCGGCGACGGCCGTCGCGGGCCTGCGCCGCGTCGGCCTCCGCGCGCGCCAGCCGGGCGCCCGCCGCGTTCATCGCGCCGACGAGGTGCTCGGTGCCGTAGTCGGCCTGCGAGATCGCGTTGGCGTTGAAGGTGTTGGTGCACGTGATGTCGGCACCCGCGGCGAGGTAGTCGCGGTGGATCCGCGCGATGAGCTCCGGCCGCGTCAGCTGCAGCAGGTCGAAGTTGCCCTGGTACGCGCGGCCCGGCTCGGCACCCTCGAACCGGAACGCGTCCTCTGCCAGGTGCTCGTCCTGGAGCATCGTGCCCCACGCGCCGTCCAGGACGAGGATCCGCTCGCGCGCGCACTCGCCGATCCCGGGGCTCCGGGTCACGCTGTCACCTCGTCCTGCTCGGGGTGGACGCTGGGGTCCAGGCCTGCTCGCACGGCCGCGCCGATTCTACGCGTGGGCACCCACGGGGCAGGATGGACCCGTGATCGAGGCCTTCAGCGCTGCCGACGTCCGTGCCGCGGAGCGGCCCCTGCTCGCCGCCGAGCGGGGCTTCGCCGGCGGGCTGATGCACCGGGCCGCCTGGGCGCTGGCCGCCGCGGTGCGGCGCGAGCTGCGGGCCGACGGGGTGCGCGTGCCGGGCGCCGCGGTCGCCGGGCTGGTCGGCGGTGGCAACAACGGTGGCGACACGCTGCACGCGCTGGCGCTGCTCGCGCGGCACGGGGTGAGCGCGATCGCTGTCGCCCCCGGGCCGGTGCACGACGGCGGCCTGGCGGCCCTGCGCTCCGCCGGCGGCCGGGTCCTGGCCGTCGGGCCGGACGCACCGGGCGAGCCCGTCTGGCTGGGCGACGCGATCGCCGAGGCGTTCGCGGCCGACGTCGTGCTCGACGGGCTGCTGGGGATCGGGGCGCGCGGCGGGCTGCGCGGGCCGGCGGCGCGGCTGGTCGAGCTGCTCGGCGGGCTGCTGTCGGTGCCCGGGCCCGGGCCGCGCGTCGTCGCGGTGGACGTGCCGAGCGGGATCGGGGTGGACGACGGCGCCGTGCCGGGCCCCGTGCTCGCGGCCGACCGCACCGTGACGTTCGGCGCGGCCAAGCCCGGGCTGCTGCTGCCGCCGGCGGCTGCGCTGGCGGGCGTGGTGGACGTGGTCGACCTGGGGCTGGCGCTGGGCGGCGGGGTGCCCGGCGCGCCCCGCGCCGCCGTCGTCCGCCTTGCCGCGCCCGACGTCGCCGCGCTGTGGCCCGTGCCCGGGGCGCTGGACCACAAGTACACGCGCGGCGTGCTCGGCGTCGTGGCCGGATCCCCCGACTACCCCGGCGCCGCCGTGCTCACGGTGGCGGGCGCGCTGGGTGTCGGCTGCCCGATGGTGCGCTACCTCGGCCCCGCCGCGGTGCGCCACGCCGTCGTGGCGGCGCACCCCGAGGTCGTGACCGCCGAGGGTCGCGTGCAGGCGTGGGTGCTCGGGCCGGGGGTCGCGGGGGGCGAGCAGCGCGAGCGCGTGGCGGCCGTGCTGCGCGCCGCGGGCCGGGACGCGACGCCGGTGGTGGTCGACGCCGGGGCGCTCGGCCTGCTGCCAGCCCGGGTGGGTGGGCACGTGGTCCTCACGCCCCATGCCGGGGAGCTCGCCACGCTGCTGACGGCCCGCGGGATCGCGGTGGGCCGTGCCCAGGTCGAGGCCGAGCCGCTGCGCTGGGCGCGCGAGGCGGTCAGCCGGACCGGGGCGACCGTGCTGCTCAAGGGCGCCACGACCCTCGTCGTCGGGACCGCCGGCCGCGCCGAGGTCGTGGCGAGCCAGGCCGACGGCACGCCCTGGCTGGCGACGGCCGGCGCCGGGGACGTGCTCGCGGGGGTGCTCGGGGCGCTGCTCGCCGGGCTCGCCGTGCCGGACGGGCCGCTCACGGCGGGGCCGGACGGGCCGCTCACGGCGGGGCCGGACGGGCCGCTCACGGCGGGGCCGAGGGTGCTCGTGGAGGTGGTGGCAGCGGCCGTCGCGGTGCACGGCTGGGCGGCGTGCGCCGCGAGCGGTGGCGGCCCGCTGACCGCGTCCGCCGTGGCGGCAGCCCTCCCGGGCGTGGTGCGCGGGCTGGTCGCGGGCCCGTGAGCGGGGACGTGCCCGACGCGCCGCCCGGGCCAGAGCTCGTCGACCCCGTCCTCGTCGACCCCGTCCTCGTCGACCTGGCCGCGCAGCTCGTCGCGGGCGGACGCCGCGCGCTGCTCGGCCTGGCCGGCCCGCCGGGCGCCGGCAAGTCGACGCTCGCCCGGGGGCTGGTCGACGCGCTCACGGCCCGCGGGGTCACGGCCGTGCTGCTGCCCATGGACGGGTTCCACCTCGCGCAGGCGGAGCTGGAGCGGCTGGGCCGCGCGGGCCGCAAGGGCGCGCCGGACACGTTCGACGCCGCGGGCTTCGTCGCGCTGCTCGGCCGTGTCCGGGCAGGCGTCGAGATCGTCTACGCGCCGGTGTTCGACCGTGGGATCGAGGAGCCGATCGCCGGCGCGATCGCGGTGGACCACGCCACGTCGCTCGTGGTGGTCGAGGGCAACTACCTCCTGCACGACGACGGCGCGTGGGCCCGCGTCGCCCCGCTGCTCGACGCGTGCTGGTACCTCGACCTGCCCGACGACGTCCGGGTCGCCCGGCTCGTGGCGCGGCACGTCGCGCACGGCCGCTCGCCGCGGGCGGCCCGGGAGTGGGTGCTGCGCTCGGACGAGGCGAACGCCCGGCTCGTGGCGCGCGGGCGCGGGCGCGCCGACCTCCTCGTCCCGGTCACCTGACCGGCGGCGCGCGTGCGGCCGCCCCTCCCGCGCGTGCGGGCGGGCGGGCCGGACCCGCTCGGCCGCCGGTGAGAGACTGGGCGCCGTGAGCGCCTTCCCCGCCCGTGCCGTGATCGACCTGGCCGCCGTCCGGTCCAACGTCGCTGTGCTGTCCGCCCGCGCCGGGTCCGCCGCCGTGATGGCCGTCGTCAAGGCCGACGGCTACGGCCACGGCCTGGTCCCCATGGCCAGGGCGGCGCTCGCGGGCGGCGCGACCTGGCTCGGCGTCGCGCAGCTCGACGAGGCCATGACCCTGCGCGCCGCCGGGATCGAGGCCCCGGTGCTGACCTGGTTGTACGCCCCCGGCGCGCCCCTGGGTGCCGCCCTCGAGGCGGGGATCGATCTGGCGGTCGCCTCGCCGTGGGCCTTGGACGAGGTGCTCGCCGCCGCGCGCGCGACGGGGCGGACCGCGCGCGTCCACCTCAAGGTCGACACGGGGCTCGGCCGCGGCGGCATGATGCCCGACCAGCTCGACGCGGCGCTCGACGTCGCCCTGGCGGCCCAGGCCGAGGGCGCGTGCGCCGTCGTCGGGGTCTTCTCGCACCTGGCGTGGGCCGACGCGCCGGACCACCCCACCGTGCTCGCCCAGGCCCGCGTGTTCGACGACGCCGTGGCCGCGGCCGAGCGCCGGGGCGCGCGGCTCGAGGTGCGCCACCTCGCCAACTCCGCCGCCACCCTGACCAACCCGGCGATGCACTACGACCTCGTGCGGCCAGGGCTCGCCGTCACGGGGCTCTCGCCGGTGCCGCAGATCGGCGACGCCGCGCACTTCGGCCTGGTGCCGGCGATGCGCCTCGAGGCGACGCTGGTGCTCACCAAGCGCGTGCCGGCGGGTCAGGGCGTCTCGTACGCCCACCTGTACACGACCTCGCGGGAGACGGTGCTGGGCATCGTGCCGCTGGGCTACGCCGACGGCATCCCGCGGCACGCCTCCGGCGACGCGGAGCGCTGGGGCGGCCCCGTCCAGGTGGGTGACCGGCGGCTGGGCGTCGCCGGCCGCGTGTGCATGGACCAGGTGGTGCTGGACCTGGGGCCCGGCGCGGCCGAGGTCGCGGGGGACACGGTGGTGCTGTTCGGCTCCGGGGCGGACGGCGAGCCGACGGCCCAGGACTGGGCGGACGCCGCCGGCACGATCTCCTACGAGATCGTCACCCGGCTGGGCGCCCGGGTGCCGCGGGTGCACGTCGGTGGCTGAGGCCCGGGGAACGGAGATCGGGCCGGAGCTGGTGCTGGAGCTCGCCGACGCGGAGGCCACGCGGGCGTGGGGTCGGCGGCTCGCCGCGGTGCTGCGCGCGGGCGATCTCGTGGTGCTCAGCGGCCCCCTCGGCGCGGGCAAGACCACGCTGGCCCAGGGGATCGGGGCGGGGCTCGGCGTCCGCGGCCAGGTGGCCTCGCCGACGTTCATCATCGCCCGCGTGCACCCCTCGCTCACCGACGGACCCGCCCTGGTGCACGTCGACGCCTACCGGCTGGGCTCGCTCGAGGAGCTCGACGCGCTGGACCTGGACGCCTCGCTGGACGAGTCCGTCACGCTCGTCGAGTGGGGCGAGGGACTGGCGGAGGTGCTCTCGGAGGACAGGCTCGAGGTGGTGCTCGAGCGGCCGCACGGTGCGGGTGCCGGTGAGGCTCCGCTCGACGGCGCCGGCGTGCGCCACGTGACCGTGCGCGCCGTCGGGCCGCGCTGGGCGGGTGTGCGCCTGCCCGCCTGAGCCCCGGTGGGAGGATGGGCGCGTGCTGGTCCTCGCCCTCGACACGTCCGCCGACATCACCGTCGCCCTCGTCCGCGACGGTGCGACGCTCGCCGCCCGCCGGGCAGCGGAGCAGCGCCGCCACGCCGAGCTGCTCGCCCCCCTCGTCGCCGAGGTGCTGGCGGAGGCCGGCCGCGCGGCCGGCGCGATCGAGGCCGTCGTCGTCGGGACCGGGCCGGCGCCGTTCACGGGTCTGCGCGCGGGGCTGGTGACCGCCCGGACGTTGGCGTGGTCGCTCGGCGTCCCGGTGCTCGGCGTGTGCAGCCTCGACGCGTACGCCGCGCAGGCGTACGAGGGCTGTGCCGACCGGGACGCCGAGGTGCTCGTCGTCACCGACGCGCGACGTCGCGAGGTCTACGCGGCGCGGTACCGGTGGGACGGTCCGGACGGCGACGTCGCGTGCGTCGAGGGCCCGGCGGTGCTCCATGCGGCGACCCTCGCGGCGGACCCGTCCACCGCGCGCTCCGTCGTCGTCGGGCCCGGCGCCGGGCTCTACCCCGACGACCTCACCGCGGCGCCGGGAGCCCCGACGGTGCTGGACCCGGCGGTGCTGGCCCGGCTCGCCACGCTCCGGGCAGCGACCGGTCGGGACCAGCCCACCGCCCCGCTGTACCTGCGCCGGCCCGACGTGATGCCGTCGGCCGCCCGCAAGAGGGCCACGGGGTGAGTGGGCAGCCGGGGGCCGTCGAGCTGCGCCCGCTGACCCCGGGCGACGTCGTCACCGTCGCGGGGCTCGAGTGCGCGATCTTCGGGGAGTCCGCGTGGTCGGCCGAGATGGTGCGCGAGGAGCTCACCGGTCCGGGGCGCTGGTACGTCGGCGTCGACGACGAGGACGGGCACCTCGTCGCCTACGCGGGGACGTGGTTCGACGGCGACGTCGTGCAGGTCATGACGCTCGGGGTCGCGCAGGCCGCGCGGCGCCGAGGGCTGGGGGCCGTGCTGCTCGCGGCGCTCGTCGGGCATGCCCGTGAGGAGGGCGCCGAGGCGGTGCTGCTCGAGGTGCGCGTCGACAACGAGCCGGCGATCGAGCTCTACACCCGTGCCGGGTTCGTCACGCTGGGCCGACGGCGGCGGTACTACCAGCCCGAGGACGTCGACGCGTGGACGATGCGCCTGCCGCTCGACCCGCCGGCACGCTGACCCGCCCGCCGCCGACGAGCTCGCGGTCCGCGACCGTGGGCCGGGGTCAGACGACGACGGTGGTCTGGGCCGTCTCGAGGCGCGCGGCGCGCGGGTAGGGGTGGGGGGCGTCGGCCGGCCGGCCGACGTTGAGCACCATGATCGAGCGCCAGGCCGTCCCGGCGAGCAGGTCGGCGTCGATCCCGGGGGCGTCCATGCCGCTCATCGGACCGACGGCGAGGCCGGCGGCGCGCAGGCCGACGACGAGGTACCCGGCCTGCAGCCAGGCGTTGTCCCTGGCGGTGCGCTCGCGGCCGGCGGGGTTGGCGTCGAGGCGCTCGCGCACGCCCGGCACGCTCGGCATGAGCGTGCCCATGTGCTCGTGGAAGTCGAGGTCCGCGGCGACGACGATGCTCAGCGGCGCGGTGCGCACGCGCTCCCTGTTGGCCTCGGCCATGTGGCCGGCGAGGCGCTCGCGGGCCGCGGCCGAGCGGACCAGCAGCAGGCGCATCGGCGAGGAGTTCAGCGCCGTGGGCCCCCAGCGGACCAGGTCGTGGACGGCGTCGATGACCTCGTCCGGCACGGGCTCCACGCCGAACGCGTGCGCCGAGCGTGCATCGCGGAACAGGGCGTCCTGCTCGGCGCCGTCGAGCAGGAAGAGGTCGGTCGCGGAGCTGGTGGTCGTCATGGTTGGTTGAACAGTCAACCGACGGGGGGCGTTCCCGGGCGGGCTGTGACGCCGGTCACCCCTCGCCGCCGCCTACGCTGGGACCATGCCTGACGCCACCCTCGTCCTGGGGATCGAGACCTCGTGCGACGAGACCGGGGTCGCCCTGGTCCGGATCGACGGGGACCGCAGCGAGCTGCTGGCGGACGTGGTCGCGAGCTCGATGGACGAGCACGCACGGTACGGCGGGATCATCCCGGAGATCGCCTCGCGCGCACACCTCGAGGCCATGGTGCCGACGATCGAGCGGGCGCTGGCGCAGGCGGGCGTCGACCGGGGTCAGGTCGGGGCGATCGCCGTGACGGCGGGGCCGGGGCTCGTGGGGCCGCTGACGGTCGGTGCGGCCGCAGCCAAGGCCCTCGCGCTCGGGCTCGGCGTGCCGCTGTACGGCGTCAACCACGTCATCGGGCACGCGGTGGTGGACGAGCTGGTGCACGGGCCGTTCCCGGAGCGCGTCATGGCGCTGGTGGTCTCCGGCGGGCACTCCTCGCTGCTGCTCGTCGACGACACCGTGCGGGTCACCGAGCTGGGCTCCACGCTCGACGACGCCGCGGGGGAGGCGTTCGACAAGGTCGGGCGGCTGCTCGGCCTGCCCTATCCCGGCGGCCCGCACATCGACCGCCTCGCGCGCGAGGGCGACCCGACGGCGATCCGGTTCCCGCGGGGGCTGACGGCGGCCAAGGACCAGGCCGACCACGCCGCTGACTTCTCCTTCTCCGGCCTCAAGACCGCCGTGGCGCGGTGGGTCGAGGCCCGGCAGGACGCGGGCCAGGAGATCCCGCTCGCCGACGTCTCGGCGTCGTTCGCGGCGGCCGTCGCCGACGTGCTCACGGCCAAGACGATCGCGGCCTGCCGGCGGCACGGGGTCGACACGCTCGTGGTGGGCGGCGGCTTCTCGGCCAACTCCCAGCTGCGGGAGCTGGTCGCGGTGCGGTGCGCCGAGGCCGGGATCGAGCTGCGCATCCCGCCGATCCGCTACTGCACGGACAACGGGGCGATGATCGCGGCGCTCGGGGCCGCCGTCGTGCGTCGCGGCCTGCCCGCCTCGCCGCTGGACCTGCCCGTCGACTCCTCGATGCCGCTGACGCACGTGCTGGCCTGAGCCCGGCGGGGAAGGGGTCAGCGCCCGGTGCGCAGGCGCCAGATGCGGCTGCCGACGGCGAACGCCACGCCGCCGAGCACCAGCGCGAGGAGCAGGCCGGGAGCGGAGAGCAGCGGTCCGCCGGCCGTGAGCTCCGCTTCGCTCGCCACGAAGGTCCACGTCCCGCCCAGGACGGAGATCTCCGCCCGGCCGCCACCCAGGGCGAGCATCCCGTCGAGCACGCCGAACGAGTAGGCGACGAGCAGGTAGGTGAGCATCCCGAGCACGACGACGGCCGCGGTCGCACCGGAGCCCCAGCGGGGGTGACGACGGCCGAGTGTCCCGAGGTACTCGTCCGCGAGCGCGTAGGGGTGGCCGAGGTCCGCCAGGGCGGCCGGCATCCCGACCTCCGTGGCGGTGGCGAGGGCCGAGGCGCGCAGCTCCGTCCGGACGGCGCGGTACTCGCGGCTGGGGTAGTCCTGCATCGCCCAGCCGAAGCGGGTGAGGTACCAGCCCAGCGAGAGCTGGTCGCGCACGCTGATCGAGGTTCTCGTCGAGGGGGTCATCACGGCTCCTGGTGGGTGGTCGGTGTCGGATCGGTCGGTGGTGCCGGATCGGTGGGTGGCGCCGGATCGGTGGGTGGTGCCGGATCGGTGGGTGGCGCGGTGCGCTGGTCGAGCCCGCCGAGGACGACGTCGACGGTGCGCGTGAGGTCGGCCCAACCGCGCGCGGCCCTGGCGAGGTCGGACGCGCCGTGGGCGGTCGGGACGTAGTACTTGCGCGCTGGGCCGGCCGTGGAGGCGACCAGGCGGGAGGTGATCAGCCCGTCACGCTCGAGGCGGGCGAGCACCGGGTACACGGTCCCGGTCGCGATGTCGGCCAGCCCGGCCTCCTGGAGGCGGGTCACCAGCTCGTAGCCGTAGGACTCCCGCGTGGTGAGCGAGGCCAGGACGAGCATGGGCAGCACGCCCTTGAGCAGCTGGGGGTCTCGCGGTGGCGGGGTCATGGATGCAGGTTACGCCCACTAGTAGGCAATAACAACTAGCAGGTGATGAACCTTTCCGCGGTGCCGCCGACCCCGCTGCCGCGCCTCGACGTCAGGCCACCCCCGCCTCCGACGCGCCTCCGACCCGGCTCCGACCCGGCTCCGCGGGTTCTCGTCGATTTCTGGTCGTCTGACGACACGAGATCGACGAGAACCGATGGCGAGAGGTGGCGGGGGAGCGGCGAGAGGTGGCGGGGGAGCGGCCGGAGGGCTACAGCGGCCTGCCTGCGCGCATCTCCGCCACGAGCGCTGCGACGACCGCCCCGAGGTCGCCGTCGTTGCGGCGGGCGACGGCGCGCTGGCGCTGGTAGGAGGCGCCCTTGCGCAGGATGGTGCGCACGTGCGCGAGCTCTGCCGAGCAGCGCAGCCGCTCGGCCACCGGTTCGAGCTCGACCAGCAGCCGCTCCACGTTGTCGGTGACCAGCTCCTCGTCGCCGGCGCGGTCGAGGATGATGATCGCGTCCATGCCGTACCGCGCCGAGCGCCACTTGTTCTCCTGGACGAACCACGGCGGCAGGCTCGGCAGCTCGCGGCCCTGGTCGAGCAGCGTCGAGAAGTGCTCGACCAGGCAGTGGATGAGCGCGGCGAAGGCGAGCACCTCGGTGAGGTTCGGGGAGCCGTCGGCGATCCGCATCTCCAGGGTGCCGAACCGCGGCGACGGCCGGATGTCCCAGCGGATCTCGTCCACCTGGTCGATGACGCCGACGTGCAGCATGTCGGCGACGTAGGACTCGAACTGCGCCCAGGTCTCGAACTGGAACGGCAGCCCCGCGGTCGGCAGCTGCTGGAACATCAGCGCCCGGTTGGAGGCATAGCCGGTGTCCTTGCCGCCCCAGAACGGGGAGGAGGCCGAGAGCGCCTGGATGTGCGGGACGTAGGTGAGCATCGCGCGCAGGATCGGCAGCACCTTGGCCTTGTCCTCGATGCCCACGTGCACATGCACGCCGTAGATGAGCATCTGCCGGCCCCACCACTGCGTGCGCTCGATGAGCGTGTTGTAGCGCTGGCGGTCGGTGACCTTCTGGTGGCTCCACTGCGCGAACGGGTGCGTCCCGGCGCACATGAGCTCGACGCGCAGGGGGTCGGTGATCGCGCGCAGCTCGTCGACGGAGCGCTGGAGGTCCGCACCGGCCTCGGCGACGGTGTGGCACACGCCGGTGATGATCTCGACGGTGTTGAGCAGCAGCTCCTGCTTGATCGTCGGGTGCTCCCCGCCGCCGGGCGGCGCGACGGCGTCGAGCACGGTGCGGGCCACCTGGCGCAGGTCACCGGAGTCGGCGTCGACGAGCGCGAGCTCCCACTCGACGCCGATGGTCGAGCGCTCCGAGGTCGCGAACGGGATCTCCATCAGACCGGCTCCACCACGAGGACCTGCTGGGACCCGGCGACCCGGGTCAGGACGATGGTCGCCTCGGCGTCGCCGCGCAGGTCGAGCTGCTTGCGCAGCTGCTCCGGCACGACGGCGGTCCCGCGCTTCTTGATCGTCAGGCGCCCGACGTCGCGCTCGCGCAGCGCGGTGCGCAGCCGCTTGAGGCCGAACGGCAGGACGTCGAGCACGCGGTACGCCTGCGCGACGTCCGTCGGCGCGAGGTGGTCGGAGGTCACGTACGCAATCGTGGCGTCCAGCAGGCGGCCGTGCACCTGCTCGGCGACCAGGGCGACGAGCCCCGAGCGGATGACGGCGCCGTCGGGCTCGTAGAGGTACGCGCCGGGCGGGCCGACGTCGGGGTCGGTGAGCCCACCGGCCGGCATCCGGACCGTGGTGGCGGTGGATCCCCGCAGCACCAGCGCGCTGCGGCCGGGACCCTCCGGCGCGAGCGGGCCGAACCACAGGCCCGCCTCGACGACGTCGCCGTCGACGCTCACCCACTGCGCCTCGGCGTCGGCCGGGACGTCGGAGTGCGCGATCGCCGGCCCCACCTTGACGCCGAGGGCCGGGACGCGGTGCCGCACGGCCAGGACGTCGTCGAGCGGGGGGCTGTAGGCCGCCGGGTCGTGGCGGCGTCGGCCGGCCGCGGTGCGCCGGGCCGGGTCCGCGAAGACGCCGTCGACCCCCTCGGCCGCCAGGTCGAGCGCGAGGCCGTCGCCGTGCCGCACGACCGCCTCGGGGAAGTGGCGCAGGTTGACCGTGGCGATGGCGGCGGTGAGCTCGTCGAGGTCGATCGCGAGCACCCGCAGGCCCAGGGCCGCCATCGCCATCGCGTCCCCGCCGATGCCGCACGTGAGGTCGGCGACGTGCGTGACGCCGGCGGCCGAGAACCGCCGGGCGTGGCGGGCGCCGACCGTCAGCCGCGTCGCCTGCTCCAGGCCGGCCTGGGTGAGCAGCATGCCGTCGGCGAAGTCGGCGAACTTCTCCCGGGCCTTGAGGCGCAGGCGCGACTGGGTCAGCGCGGCGGCGACGAGCACGGGGTCGACGCCCTCGCGCTGCAGCCGCTCCGACACGGCCATCGCGATCCGCTCGTCGTAGGGCGGCAGCGCCCCGAGCAGCGCCCACCCCGCGGGGCTGAGCAGCAGCGAGAGCGCGGCGGGATCCATGGCCCGATCCTGCCAGGTGGTCCGCCCGGCCGGGTTCGGCCGGGTTCGGCGGGGCGCTGGCGGGGCGCTGGCGGGGCGGCGTGTTGGCACTCGGATTGACCGAGTGCTAACGGACGCCTAGATTCGTCCTGGTCCTCCTCACTCGGGGAGGCCAGCTGCACGGTCAGGCCGACCGGCACCCGCGACGACGGGCGGCCAGGCCCTGCTGCCACCAACTGTTCCCACGAATGCGAAGGGGAGGTCCGCTGTGTCGGTCTCCATCAAGCCGCTCGAGGACCGTGTTGTCGTCCGTACGCTCGAGGCCGAGCAGACGACCGCCTCCGGTCTGGTCATCCCGGACACCGCGAAGGAGAAGCCCCAGGAGGGCGAGGTCCTCGCGGT